>DATCEJ010000640.1:0-5883 GCA_036510135.1 Roseiarcus sp.
GCCTTCTGACAGCAAGCCAACGTTAATGAGCCCCCAGTTGGCAGGCCGTCGCTGGTATATTCGCCTTGCCTGCACAGCGGCTACGTTTTGAATGAGCTCGCGGAGAGCGACGGTTGGATCATCGCCATAAAATTTCGACCCGCCGAAGTTTTCGACGATGCGCGGCGCTTGCTAGCTCTTATGTTCGCGGTCAAGAGGGAAGAGGCGGTTGAGCGCCCGTTCGGCGAGACCGCCGTCGGCGAAAGAGGTCATAGCTGCGCAGAGCTGGGAGCGGAGCGAGAGACGACGGTTGATCAAACTCTTATCCGCGGGTTGGTTACCGCCTTCCGTGTCTTCGTCTCGGGGCTTTCCTCGGTCTAGAGGACGGGCGTCGGGCGCGAGCCCGGCCACATAACTAGGGACGGGAGTTCCCCACCTGCGTGCTCCGCTCCCGGCTCTGGGCAGCGGAAAAAAGAGGCTCTCCTCCCTTAAGCCGGCGCGACCTCCCGTCCGATGGCCCACAGGAACGCAGCCATCTCGCGAGCAATCGCAGCCACGACGATCGGAAGCTTCTTGCCTGTCGCGCTGAGACGGCGATAGCGGGCGCACAGACGGACCTGCGCCTTCCAGGCGATGTCGCGCACTGGCTTCGGCAGCCCCTCCAACCGGGCTCTCAAGGTGTCGCTCACGCGTGCGGGAAAGCGATAGCTCCAGGCCGCCTCGACCAGCGCCCGCCGCGCGCGCCGGTTGCCCGCTCGTGTGAGGCCCTTCCGTCGGATCGTGTCGCCGGTCGAGCTTTCCGCCGGGACCAGGCCAAGGAAAGACATCAGCTGTCTTGGCGTATCGAACCGGCGTACGTCGCCGATCTCCGCCGCAAAGGTCACGGCGACGAGAAACGAAGCGCCGCGCATTGCCTGATAGGCTTCCACGACTGGCGCCATGGACCACCCCGGCACGATGAGAGTGAGTGGCTTCTCGAGGCGGCGCATTCGTTGGAGCGCATCCTCAATCGCGTCGATGCCTTCCTGAAAGACGATCTGTTGCGCGGCATGCTCGAACTTCTGATTGGCCAGCCAGCGCCCATGGGCCAGCGTCCAATGGCCGCCTCCGCGGTAAATCCGGCTGTGCCGCAGCAGGAAGGAAAGCATCTGCTGGCGTTTGCGGCGAAGATCGTCACCCGCCGCCTCGCGGGCGCGGACAAGATCGCCCACCGCCTCGTGAGCCGCGTCGGGCGTCCACACGCCCGTCAACTCGCCAGCCCGATGCAGTCTCGCCAACGTGACAGAATCCCGTCGGTTCGTCTTGATGCGCTCGCCCGCTCGTTTCGGGATCAGGGCCGGCGCGACCACCATGCAATCGTGACCAAGCGTCTGGATCTGTCGATAAAGCCCATATCCCGTTGGCCCGGCTCGAAGCAGACATGCAGGCGGTCATACCGCTCCAGTCTCTTGATTGTCCGCTCGATCGGCAGCGGGCTGTTCTCGACGTCCCCAAAAAGCGGACTTCGCCGTTCCGACCACTTTCCGCAATCGCCACGGCGTGCTTCTGCTTGGCGACGTCGAAAGCAACAAAAACTTCGCTATACTTTTCCATGGTCCGCCCTCCGTGCATGAGGCTCGGCTCGGCATGCCCGAGCAACCCTCGTTCTTACTGCACAAAAGGGCGCGCCACCGGCTCAGCCCGAGAACATGACGCCTAGCGCGGCTTGGCTTCGGATTGAGAGCACTGAAAGCGCCCGCGGCGACTAAAGTCGTGATTCTGATATTGCAAAACATAGAAATCTGTGTTATGAATTTACCATGGTGGACTTCAATCGACGGCGCCGGACCGGCCCTGCCATTGCGTTATCGCACGACGGCTCGACACATTTCACGCCAGCCCGAGCCGACAGCGGAATTTTTTAGTTGAATCGCCTGTAAACCATTGAAAAGTCCAGATTCGAAAACATAAACGATAGCAAATGAACGCAATTACCTATCGCTTACTAGCGTTTACTGACGCTTAAGCGCGCTTATTTCGCCCCGAAGCCGGCCGTTTCACGGCACGGTTCAGTCATTCCAGGTTGCGAACATGCCGACCGCCGCCGCGGCCATGACCCCGGTCGCGATCCAGCCAAGGACCTTGAGCCATGACTTGAGGGCGAACTCGCCCATCACCTCGCGCCGCGAGGCCATGATCATGATCATGACCATGACCGGAACCGCGACGACGCCGTTGACGATGGCGCTGAAGATGAGGGCCTTGATCGGATCGAGCGGCGAGAAGTTGAGCAGCGCCCCTAGGAGCGTCGCCCCCGCAATCGCCAGATAAAAGGCCGGCGCCCGAGCCGCACGTTCGTCAAGCCCAGTGCGCCAGGCGAGCGTCTCGCCAAGCGCGTAAGCGGCGCTCCCGGCCAGAACTGGCACCGCGAGCAGTCCCGTGCCGACAATGCCGAGCGCGAAAACGGCGAAGGCCAGTTCCCCCGCAATGGGCTTCAGCGCTTTCGCGGCGTCCGCCGAGGTCTCCACATTCGTCACGCCGTGGGCGTGCAAGGTCGCTGCGGTCGTGAGCATGATGAAGAGGGCGACCACATTGGACACGCCCATGCCAACCATCGTGTCGAGCTTTATGCGCCGGAGTTGGCGAGACGCCTGCGACGGCGCCTTCAGCAGCGGCTCGGCGGCGGGATCTCCCTCCTCCTCTTCGACCTCTTCGGAAGCCTGCCAAAAGAAGAGATAGGGGCTGATCGTCGTGCCGAAGATGGCGACCACAATAGTGAAATAGGCCGCCGTCCACTCGACATGCGGAACGACAAGGTGGAAGGCGACCGTTCCCCATGGCACGCCGACGACGAAGACCGTCGCGACATAAGCGAACAGCGAAAGCGTCAGCCAGCGCAGCACGGAGACATAGCTTGCGTAGCGCATGAACACTTCGAGAAGCACAATGAGAATGGCGAAGGCAGCCACATAGAGCCATTGCGGTCCCGGCAGGATGAGCTGCAGCGCCGCGCCCATCGCGCCGAGGTCGGCGCCGATGTTGACGACATTGGCAAGGACGAGCAGCCCGACCAGCGCATAGAGCAGAGATCGAGGATAGAAGCGCCGCATATTCGCGGCGATGCCCTTGCCCGTCACCCGACCGATTTCGGCGCTGATCATCTGGATCGCGCACATGAGCGGATAGGTGAGAAGCAGGGTCCAGGAGAGAGCGTAGCCGAAGGCTGCGCCGGCCTGAGCATACGTGGCGATTCCGCTTGGATCGTCGTCGGAGGCGCCGGTTATGAGGCCTGGGCCAAGAATGTCGGCAAGCTTCGTCCGATCAGCCCGCTTGGTTTCGCCAGCGCCTGGAGTGTCTGTGATTGCCAATGTCGAATCCCCGCCACGGCAAGTTAACGGCTGACAACCCCGTTCGTTCCTTAGCCTTTCGCCATCGCCCTCGCGTCGATGACCGCGCGCGCCCAGTCCTCCGGCCGCTCCTGCGGCAGGTTGTGGCCGGCGTCTGCAAAGACGCGATGTTCGTGCGGGCCGGTGAATCTCTTCGCGTGATGAGCCGTGCTCGGAATGACGCCGTCAGCGCCGCCGTCGATCGTGATGGCCGAAACGGCGATCGGCGGCTGAGCCGCGAGCCCCATTTCAATCTCATCATACCGACGATCGCCGGCGCTGGGGGCAAACCCGTAACGATGCCGGTAGGAATGGATGACGATAGCGACGAAGTCAGGATTGTCGAAGGCGCTTGCCGTTCGGTCGAAGGTCGCGTCGTCGAATGCCCAGTTTGGCGACCACATGCGCCAACAGAGGCGCGCAATCTCCCTCCGGTTCTTCTCGAGACCCCGCCGGCCGCGCTCGTTGTGAAAATAGTACTGGTACCAGAACGCCGCTTCCTCGGCCGGGCTCGCAGGCTCCATTGCATGCGCGATGCTCTGGATGTTGTACGAATTGCCGGAGATGAGCGCGACGACCCGGTTCGGCAAAAGCGCGGAAACGATGCAGGCGGCGCGCCCGCCCCAATCATATCCGCCGAGAACCGCGCGCTCGATTCTGAGCGCGTCCATGAAATCAAGAAGGTCCACGCCGATGGCCGCCTGCTCACCCGAGCGCGGGGTGTCGGCCCTGAGGAATCGCGTCGGACCGTAGCCCCGAAGGTAAGGAACGATCACGCGCGCCCCGGCCTCAGCAAGGATCGGCGCGACCTGATCATAGGCATGGGCGTCGTAGGGAAACCCGTGGCCCATGATGCATGGCCAGCCGGACCCGGGGCCGTATTCCAGGTAGGCGATGGAAAGGACGCCGGTCTTGATCGTCTTGACGGTTGCCGACATGTGTCGCTCTCCTCCCTAAGGCCGCGATTGGCTCGACGTTCATGCGCGGCCAGCGACCACGACCGCAACGGCTTGACGGCGCCTTCCGCCTTCTCTACTCTCTCCTTCGTTTTCAATTCGAGGCGGCACGTGGCGAAGCTTATCGTACCTTTGGCGCTAGAGGGCGGGCAGACATAAGGTCTGCATCCCGTTCGCTAGCGCTTACCCGAAGGCCCCTTGAGGGCCTTTTTTGTTGTCTCGATTTTGCGACTGATGAGAAAAGGCGGAGAGTTTCGATTATGGCCAAGCACATGACCGGCGCGGAAATGGTCGTCGAGGCGCTGAAGGATCAGGGCGTCGAGATGGTCTTTGGCTATCCGGGCGGCGCGGTGCTCCCGATCTACGACGCCATTTTCCATCAGAACAAGCTTCGCCACATCCTCGTGCGCCACGAGCAGGGCGCGGCCCATGCCGCGGAGGGCTATGCGCGCTCGACCGGCAAGGTCGGAGTCCTTTTGGTGACCTCAGGACCTGGCGCGACCAACGCCATTACCGGGCTGACCGATGCGCTCTGCGATTCGATCCCACTCGTCTGCATCACCGGCCAGGTGCCGACCCATCTAATCGGCTCCGACGCCTTTCAGGAATGCGATACGACGGGCATCACCCGCAGCTGCACCAAGCACAATTATCTCGTGCGCCGGGTCGAGGATCTGCCGCGAATCCTGCACGAGGCCTTCTACATTGCTTCGCACGGCCGGCCCGGTCCTGTGGTCGTCGACATTCCTAAGGACGTGCAATTCGCCAGCGGCGCCTACACGTTTCAAAAAAACACTCAGCACAAGACCTATCAGCCGCAGCTCAAGGGCGACCTCGAGCGCGTTCGGCACGCAGTCGAGATGATGGCGACGGCGAAGAAGCCTGTCTTCTACACCGGCGGCGGCGTTATCAATTCTGGCCCTCATGCCTCGACGCTGCTGCGCGAACTCGTGCGCGCGACTGGGTTTCCGATCACGTCAACGCTGATGGGGCTCGGCGCTTATCCCGCCTCGGACAGGCAATGGCTGGGCATGCTCGGCATGCACGGCTCGTTTGAAGCCAACAACGCGATGCATGATTGCGATCTCATGATCTGCGTCGGGGCGCGGTTCGACGATCGCATCACCGGCCGCCTCGACGCGTTCTCGCCGAAGTCGCGGAAGATCCACATCGACATCGATCCATCCTCGATCAACAAGAACGTCAAAGTCGATCTCGGGATCGTCGGCGACTGCGCGCACGTGCTGGAGGATATGGTCCGGTTATGGCGCGCCGGCTCCCACCAAACGGAGGCCGCTGCGCTTGCCAAATGGTGGAGCGCGATTGACGGCTGGCGGGCGCGCAACTCGTTCAGCTTCCGCAATTCCGAGAAGATCATCAAGCCACAACACGCGGTGAAGAGACTTTACGAGCTGACCAAGGGCCGCGACACCTACATCACCACCGAGGTCGGCCAGCATCAGATGTGGGCCGCGCAGCATTTTCCCTTCGAAGAGCCGAACCGGTGGATGACCTCGGGCGGGCTCGGGACCATGGGCTACGGACTGCCGGCCGCGATCGGCGCCCAGCTCGCGCATCCGAAG
>DATCEJ010000641.1:0-18412 GCA_036510135.1 Roseiarcus sp.
CATCACAGCGACGCCAATCACGAGCGGCGCGAGCCAGGTCACGATGATCGGGGCGCCCGCGACAGCGAGCGAGCCGCTGATCGTCGCCAACACGCCGATGAGAGCGCCGACGGAAATATCGATGTTGCCGGAGATGATCACCATCGACATGCCGACGGCCGCGATCGCGATATAGGCGTTGCCGAGCAGAATGTCGGACAGATTGCGCGTGGCGAGGAAGCGCGGATTGATGAAGCCAACAACGACGGCGAGGGCGACGATCGCGACCGCGAGCAGAAGCTCCTGGCCCGCCAAGCGGCGAAACATGCCGGTGCGGGCGCCCGCGGAACTCGCGATTGCGGTCGCGCTCACGCCGCTTTCTCCGCGCTCGACGTCCCGCCCATCATCGCCGACCCCACGGCCTCGGACGTCGCATCCGCGCGTGCGAACTCGGCCACGAGCCGGCCCTCGCGCATCACGAGCACCCGGTCGCTCATCCCCAACACCTCCGGCAATTCGCTCGAAATCATGAGGATCGCGACGCCTTCGCCGGCGAGCTGGCTCATCAGGCGATGGATCTCGGCCTTGGCGCCGACGTCGATGCCCCGCGTCGGCTCATCGAGGATCAAGAGTTTCGGATTGTTGGCGAGCCATTTGCCGAGCACGATTTTTTGTTGGTTGCCTCCGGAGAGCCGGCCCGCAATCTCGTCGACCGAACTTGTCTTGACGCTGAACCGCGCGACGCCCTCAAGCGCCATCCGCCGCTCCGCCGCGCGGTCGATGAACCCGGAGCGAGACAGAGACCCTAGCGCCGCGAGCGAGAAATTGTGCAGGACGCTCATACCTCTGACCAGGCCCTGCGTGGCGCGATCTTCCGGCACGTAGGCGATGCCTTTTGCGCGCGCGGTTTCGGGCGAATCGATTCGCACGCTTTCGCCATTGAGCCGAATCTCGCCGGATTCGCTTGGGGTCATGCCGAACAGCGTCTGGGCGAGCTCGCTGCGGCCCGAACCCACGAGCCCGGCAATGCCGACGATCTCGCCCGACCGCACGGTGAGGCTGACCCCCTTGGTGAGCGGCCGGCGCACGAGATCGCGCGCTTCGAGGACCGGCGCGCCGATTGGCGCGACCGTCTTCGGGAAAAGGCTCTCGAGCCGCCGCCCGACCATCATCTGCACCAGTTCACCGACGTTGGTGTCCGCGACGTCGCGCGAACCGACATAAGCGCCGTCGCGCAACACGGTGACGCGGTCAGCGATTGCAAAAATCTCGTCGAGGCGATGGCTGATATAGACGATGCCGACGCCCCGCCGCTTGAGGCGACGGACGACGTCGAACAAACGCGTCACGTCGCTTTCGGTGAGCGCCGCGGTCGGCTCGTCCATGATCAGGATGCGGGCGTCATGCGACAAAGCGCGCAAGATCTCGACGCGCTGACGATTGCCGACGGTCAGGACGCCAACGATTTGATCGGGAGACAGATCGTCGATTTCGAGCGAGTCGAGCAGTCGTGCCGCCTCCGTCCGCATCGCCCGCCAGTCGATGCGACCCGCGCCTGCCAACGGCGCATGGCCGAGAAAGATGTTCTCCGCGACGCTAAGCTCGGGAAACAGCAACAGCTCCTGATAGATCGTGGCGACGCCCGCGCGGCGCGCGTCGTCGGGCGTGAAAAAGTGAACCTGTTCTCCGTTGACGAGAATCGAGCCAAGGTCGGGTTGGTAGACCCCGGACACGATCTTGATGAGGGTCGATTTCCCGGCGCCGTTCTCTCCGAGCAGCGCATGGACCTCGCCCGGACGCACGTCGAACGACACCCCCGAGAGCGCGCGCACACCCGGAAACGTCTTCTCGATGTTGCGGACCTCGAGCAGCGGAGTCGCGGTTCGGTCGGGCGGAGCGCCGGCCCCCTGCTCTGTGCTCACGCGGTCACCACAATCCGCATCTCGGGATCGGCCACGAGCGTCTGCGCGCCTGCCTCGCGGAGCATGGCGAGTGAATGCGACGGCGCCGTGAGGTCAGCAATGAACAGGAATTCCTGCGCGGCGAGCAGATCGCGGAGGATTTCGACGCGCTCGCTTTCGCGCATAGCCCTTGTCGTTCCCCCGGTATCGGTCGTTGTCGCTTTCAGTGCCACGCGCCTCCAGGGCTGTCAATCGAGCCCGATCAAACGCGCTCGTCGAAACTGCGCAATCGCTCGGAAACGTTGACGCTCTTCGATCATTTGCCTATTGAGAGGCGAAATTTGCGGCATTCAGAGGAACGGCCCATGAGCGGCGATCAAGTTCGTTTTGACGCTCCGCTGCCCGATCTCTGGGACGACGAGCACGCGGCTTGCCTCGACGATCCGGGTCTCCTGCTCTACCGGTCGAACCTGCTTGGCAGCGACCTGCGCATCACCAATTTCGGCGGCGGCAACACATCCGCGAAGCTCACGGCGACCGATCCGCTGACCGGCGCGCCGACCCAGGTTCTCTGGGTCAAAGGTTCCGGCGGCGACATCGGCTCGATGAAGCTCGACGGCTTCTCGACGCTCACTATGGACAAGCTCAACAGCCTCAAATCGATCTATCGCGGCCTCGCGCACGAGGACGAAATGGTCGCGCTCTACAATCATTGCACGTTCAACCTCAATCCCCGCGCAACCTCGATCGACACGACGCTGCACGGCTTCGTTCAGCACCGCCATGTCGATCATGTTCACGCGGACGCGGTCATTGCGATCGCCGCGAGTGAGAGCGCGGAAGCGTTGACGCAAGAGGTCTATGGCGGCGAGCTCGGCTTTTTGCCGTGGCAGCGGCCGGGCTTCGACCTCGGGCTCAAGCTTGGCGCGATGGCTGCGGCCAATCCAAACATGAAAGGCGTCGTCCTTGGCGGCCACGGGCTGTTCACCTGGGCGCCGACCTCGAAGGCATGCTATCGAGTCACGTTGGAGATGATCAACAAGGCCGCCAAATGGCTCGGCGCGAAGGCGCAGGGAGCGGCCTTCGGCGGGTCGCGCGTCGAGCCGCTGCCCCGCGCCGACCGGCGCAATGTCGCGGCGAAGCTCCTGCCGGCAATTCGCAGGCATATTTCTGCAAGCGAGCGCAAGATTGGCCACTTCACCGACGCGCCGGCGGTGTTGGAGTTCGTCAATTCTCAAGATCTCAAATCGCTGGCCGCGCTTGGGACGTCCTGCCCGGATCATTTCCTGCGGACGAAGATCCGCCCGCTCGTGCTGCCCTACGACCCAACCTCCCGCAATCTCGATGAGGCGCTCGCTTCACTCGACAAGACTCTCGCCGGCTACCGGGCCGATTACGCCGCCTATTATCAGCGTTGCAAACATGCCGATTCGCCGGCGATGCGCGACCCCAACGCAGTCATCTATCTCGTTCCAGGCGTCGGCATGCTGTCCTTCGCCAAGGACAAATCGACGGCTCGCATCGCCGCGGAATTCTACGTCAACGCGATCAATGTGATGCGCGGATCGTCCAGTGTCGGCCGCTATGTGGGGCTCTCGGAGCAGGAAGCGTTCAATATCGAATATTGGTTGCTCGAAGAGGCCAAGCTCCAGCGCATGCCGAAGCCGAAATCGCTTGCGGGCCGCGTCGCGCTGGTGACAGGGGGCGCAGGCGGCATCGGGCAAGCGATCGCGGCTCGGCTCATGGGTGAAGGCGCCTGCGTCGTGCTCGCCGACATCGACGCCCAAAGCCTGGACGCGGCCGTCGCCGACTTCAGCAAGCGATTCGGCAAGGATGTGGTCACGGGAATCCATGTCGACGTGACGAACGAGAGCAAGGTCGAATCCGCGTTTCACGAAACAATCCTCGCCTTTGGCGGCTTGGACATCGTCGTCGCCAACGCCGGCATCGCCTCCGCGGCTGCGTTCGAGGACACCTCGCTCGAGCTTTGGAACCGCAATATCGCGATCCTGGCGACCGGATATTTTCTATCCGCGCGAGGGGGTTATCGGATCATGAAGGATCAGGGCCTCGGCGGCAGCATCGTCTTCATTGCGTCGAAGAACGCGCTCGCCGCTTCGCCCGGCGCTTCGGCCTATTGCACCGCGAAAGCGGCTGAAGTGCATCTTGCGCGCTGCATAGCGCTCGAAGGGGCGCCGCTCGGAATCCGCGCGAATACGGTCAATCCCGACGCGGTGCTGCGCGGGTCAAAGATTTGGCAGGGCGAATGGCGGACGCAACGGGCGGCGTCAAACAAGGTGGGTGAAAACGAGCTCGAAGAAATTTACCGCCAGCGCTCCCTGTTGAAACGCTCGGTCTATCCCGAGGATATCGCCGAGGCGGTCTATTATTTCGCTTCCGACCTCTCGTCCAAGAGCACCGGCAATATCCTCAACGTCGACGCCGGCAACGCGGTGAGCTTCACACGCTGAGCCGCGCGCTTTCCACGAGCCCGGGCGACCATTCTGCTCGCAGCGAAAGGCGCATGATTGAATCCGCGCTCCCCCCTTCCCGTAGGAGCGCGGACTTGGAGCGCGTGATCCCGAGCTATTCCGCGGGCGTCGCCCACGGAAGCACGTCGGCGGGAATCGTGACTAAATCCGCTTGCCGGCGGAAGCGCCGCCAAGCCATGCGGATGTCGCGGAATAACCGCACCCAGGCGTTCGGCTCGGCGAAGTGTGACGCGAACTCCCGGTTCGTCTCCAGGGGCAGCCAGTAATCCTGCCTCCAGGTCTTGAACATCGAATGCAATTCGCCCGCCTGCTCGGGATTGACCGACAGAGCCGCGCAGCCACACAGGGCGTCGATCGTGACCCGCCCTTTGCGGTCGAACTGAAAGCGATGGCGGCTTGGAACATGGTTGAGCCAGCCATGAGCGTATTCGAAATCGGAGGGCTGGAAGCGAAGCGCGGCGATCATTGGGGCCGTGTCCAAATGGCGAAGCGCGTGGACCGGCGCCAGGGCGTATTCCATGTTTGGCATGATAGTCTCCTGACCAAGGAGCCCCATAGCCCACAACGTTATGGCGAGAAGCGCGTTCCCGCGCGGCGCGCCGGCATGTACGCATTTTTCTCTTGGACGCGAACCGCAATGCGCGATGCGACGCACGGCAAGGACGGCGCGCGCTGTTTACGCTGGAGTTCAGACTACTGCCGTTCGCCGCCGCCTCGCAATCCTTTCCTTCGCGCCATCTCCGCGGCCCGCCCGTCACAAATTGGCGCGAGGCATCGGCGCATCGGCGGACTCTGGCCTGATCGCGGCGGCCCACACTGCGCTTGAAATCTCGATATACCTGACTACAGTCAGAGAATGGAAGAGAGCCAGCTGGAAAGCGTTCGTCGGTTCAATCGCCTTGTAACTCAGCGCGTCGGCGCGCTTGAGATGGATTACCTGCGACGAGGCCGCCCGCTGGCGGAGGCGCGGCTCATTTTCGAAATCAGCCGCGATGGCGCTGAAGTCCGCACCCTCCGCGGCAAGCTCCGACTCGATTCCGGCTATCTCAGCCGCCTGCTGCGATCCTTGAATGCACAGGGATTGATCGTTGTAGAGAAGGAAACTGGGGACGGCCGCCGTCGTCATGTGAACCTGACGCGCAAGGGAGCCGCGGAACGCGCGGCCTACGACAGGCTCTCGGATGATCTGGCGGCGTCAATGCTAGAACCCCTCGACGCCTCCGACCAGAGGCGCTTGCTGACCGCGATGGGCGAAGTTGAGCGACTGATCCGAGCCGCCTCGGTCAAGGTCAGCGCCGAACCGCCGGACGGCGATGATTCCCGGCTCTGCCTGAACGCGTATTTCCGCGAGCTCGCGGCGCGTTTCGAGGGCGGCTTTGACGCCAGCACGGGTGACCACGCCCATGTCGACGACATGAGGGCTCCGTCCGGTCTTTTTGTGATCGCGCGGCTGGATGGCGACGCGGTCGGCTGCGGCGGGTTCAAGCGCGTGGACAAAGGGGCGGGAGAAATCAAGCGGGTCTGGACCGCGCCATCCGCGCGAGGCCTGGGCGTTGCGCGCCGGATGTTGCGAACGCTCGAAGCCGCGGCCCGGGAAAAAGGGCTGAGGACGCTGCGCCTGGACACCAACCGGGCGCTGACCGAGGCGCACGCGCTTTACCGCAGCGAGGGTTACAAGGAAGTCGCCCGATTCAACGACAATCCCTACGCCCATCACTGGTTCGAAAAGCAGCTCTAACTCCTCGCCCGCGCCAATCGTCAGGCCCTAAATGGCGTCGCTCTTGGCCGCACGTTCGTATTTCCGGGCGGCGGTGGTCACCGCGATGGCTGCGGCGGCGAGCGGGCCAGCCGGTGGTTCGGTCACGACGCCAGAACGGTCGGATTCTCCAACGAGAAGCGCCTGGAGCCAATTGCTGATCGCAAGGTCAGGCAAAGGAGCGCCGGTTTGCGTCGCGAGACGAGCGGCCGAAAGTTGAGCGACAAGGCTGTAGGCCCTGATGAGAAGCTCCGCCATTTCGTCAAGGCCCTTGCGCGCCGTCATGGGCTCGATGGCCATCCGGCCAGCGGAATCGGAAAGCGCGGCCATCGCCTCAATCACGTTCTTTCGCGCCAGCCGGTAGTCATGGTCGCTGACGTCGCTTCTCAGCGCCGCGGCGGCAAAGGCGGCAAGCCGGGCCTGAAGGCGGCGCGCCAATTGCGGCGCCTCGAAAAACTCCCAGCGTGGCCAGAAATAGTTGAAAAGGTGCGCGATCGCCGCGCCAACCAGCGTATCGGCGAGGCGTGCGAGGATAGGCGCCGAGACCCATGGCTGAACGAGATGCAGCGTCACCAGGGCCATCACCGAAGCGCCGGTCGAAGCGATGCGGTAGTTGAGCCGCGCAAAGCTGTGGATTACGGCGACCGCCAAGCCCTGCACCCCGACCAGGGCGCCAACCGGCAAATAGGCGACTGAGCCCGCCGCCAGCACGCACCCAATCAGCGTGCCAATCACGCGGTCGTCGCGCCGCTGCCGGGTGAGGCCGTATCCCGCTCGCATCACCACCGCGATCGTGAGCAGAACCCAGTTGCCATGCCGGTCTTCGCCGAGCGATTGCGCAACCAGCGCGCCGGCCATCATCGCCAGCGACAGGCGAGCCGCGAATCGCAGGACAGGCGATTCGGGACTGAAATGCACAGCGAGCGTGCTCGGGGCATAGTTCCGCTTCGGGATAAAGGCGGCGAGATCCACGTCGCCGATCGCGGCCCAGGCCATGGCGTCATTCGACAGCGACCGCTCCAAGCGTCGAACCTGGCTAAGCGACAGAACGAGCCGCCGCGTTGCGGCGTCCAGCGCCGCGTGAGACTCCGGCTCTATCGCTTCGACCTCGACTCGTGCCGCCTCGCGCTTGAGCGCGTCGATCGTGAGCTGATGGTCGGGCGGCAGAGTGGGATGCCCGGTGGTCAAAAGCTCGAGGCTCAAGTGCCTGAGATCGAGGGAGCCGATACGCAAAGCGTCCCCGATCCGCGCCAGGACCGTCGCGGCCGCGGGCGTCTTCCGAATGAGTTCGACGTCGCATTGGGCAGCCACCAAAGCGTCGAGCGCATCGAGCACGACGCCGATCGAGGCCGCGAGCCGCATACGCTCTCCGGCTTTCCCTGGCCGTTCAAGCAAAAGCGCCCGCGCCGACTGCAATTGCTCCGACAGCGCCGATTGCTGGCGGATCGTTACGCCATAGGCCGCCGCCAGATCCTGGTCCGGGTCAAAGACGCTTGCGACCGCACGCAAGTAGATCGAGAATTCGCGGATCGTTTCGCTCGCAACCATCCGGCGAGCGCTAGGGTCGGTGAAGACGGTGGCCAACAGGGCAATGACGATATAGGCGACGCCGCCCGCGGCGAACACCGTCTCAATTCGCACTGCGGCCGGAAAGGTTTCTCGCGGAAATCCCAAAATCAAGACCATCGGAATGACGGCCTGCATGCCGACCGCCACTGCCCAGCGCCCGAACCCGGTGACGAGACCCCCGACAAAGCTGATAACGCCGATCATGAGGAACGCGGCGGCCGGCCACGGAAGCGCGATTTGGATTGCGACTGTCGAGAGCATCGCCAGCGCAAAACCAAAGCCTAGCGTCCGCGCCTTCTCGCGCCAGGGCGCAGGCAGATCGGATATGCTGGCCGATATGGCGCCGAGGGTGGCCGGCTGGCCGGCTGCAAAGCCGAAAATCGCGGAAGCCATGAGCGCAACCGCGACGACCCCCAGCCCGACGCTCGCGCCGTTGATGATGTGCTGGCCGACAAGAAGGCGCGTGAGATTTTGGGGGCGCGGCCAGCGCGGCATGGGGGCCCCGGAAGCGTTCTAGGCGGCCGACTCGCTCTGTTTCAATGAATCGATCGCGCGCGCCGCGATCGCATTGAGGCCGGGATGGCCTTCATCGGCGAAGACAATGATCTCGCGAATCATCTTTGGCGTCCAGTAGAGACGCAGATGCGAGGCCACGGCCTCGGCGCCTTCCTGCTCGGGCATGGAGGCGTAGAAATCGCCGATCTGATTGGCCATGCGCACGAATCTGTCGAGCTTGCCGGTGCTCAAGCCGCCAATCCTCCGCTTGCTTCGTCCTTCCCTTCGTCGAAACATAAAGCCTGGTCGCGGCGCGCGACAGCGATCACGCGAACGCCGAAACGCCGAGCGCGCTCAAGCGCAAGCGACGTCGGCGCCGACACCGAAACGAGTGTGCCTGCGCCAAAGATCGCGGCCTTGGCCACCATTTCGAACGAGCAGCGGCTGGTAATGACAAAGAATCCGCTGTCCGGCGCGACGTCAGCGCGCGCGAGCGCCCCAATCGTCTTGTCGAGCGCATTGTGCCGTCCCACATCCTCGCGTGACACGACAATGGTCCCATCTCGACCGCACCATGCCGCGGCGTGAACCGCGCGCGTCGCTCGATTGAGGGGCTGCCTCGCTTCAAGTTCGCTGAGAGCCTCGCGAATTGCCTCAGGCGCGATCGGGGCTGGCGAATGCAGCGGCGGACGAGGCGAGGGCATCTGCGAGAAATCTTCGATACCGCAAAGGCCACAGCCGGTGCGTCCACTCATTGCCCGGCCGCGCGCGAGGTGGGTCTGCAATCGCTCGCCGGAAAGCGCGATTCTGAGCTTCCAGCCGTCCTCGACGCCTTCGACCTCGACAGCCCGAATATCGCTCACGCTTTCGGCGATCTGTTCTGTCAGAGCGAAGCCATAGGCGAAATCCTCGAGATCGTTTGGGGTCGCCATCATGACGGCGAAAGGCGCGCCGCCTATGACGATCTGGACTGGCGCTTCAACCGCGACCGATCGGGTAAGCTCCGGCCCGCTGGCGCCGGAATCATAGGAAAAGGCTCGAACCGGAACGTCGATCGAACCAGGGCCCTCACTCGGCCGCATCGGCTAAGGCTTTCTCGGTCAGGCGCAACGAGACACCCTCTTCGCGATCGCGCAACTGCCAGTCGGAGAAATGGTTGGTCCGTCGCACCTGCACGGCCGTCACCTTATACTCAGGGCAGTTGGTCGCCCAATCCGAATAATCGGTGGTGACGACGTTGGCGCCAGTCTCCGCATGGTGGAAGGTCGTGTAGACGACCCCAGGCTGGACGCGTTCGGTTATCTTCGCGTGCAGCGAAATCTCGCCCGTGCGGCTCTTCAAAGCCACAAGATCGCCATCGCGCACGCCCCGCTGTTCTGCGTCGAAAGGATGAATCTCGAGCACGTCCTCGCTGTGCCAGACGGCGCTCGCGGTGCGTCGCGTCTGAGCGCCGACATTGTATTGCGAAAGAATCCGACCCGTCGTCAGCAGAAGCGGGAAACGCGGTCCGACGCGCTCCTCGGTCGCGATAAATTCGGTCAGCATGAACTGCCCCTGGCCGCGGACGAAGCGGTCGACGTGCATGACCGGCGTGCCGGCGGGCGCTGCTTCGTTGCAGGGCCATTGAATTGAGCCCAGTTCCTCCAGGCGAGCATAAGATACGCCGCTAAAGGTCGGCGTCGTGGCCGCCACCTCGTCCATGATCTCGCTCGGATGCGTGTAGCGCATCGGGACGCCGATTGCATTGGCGAGGGCCATCGTCGCCTCCCAGTCGGCCAGGCCCCCAAGAGGAGGAATCGCTCGGCGCACGCGGCTTATGCGACGCTCTGCGTTGATAAACGTCCCATCCTTTTCCAGAAACGACGAGCCGGGCAGGAAGACATGGGCGTAGCGCGCCGTCTCGTTGAGGAACAAATCCTGCACGACGACGCATTCCATCGCCCGAAGGCCCGCCGTGATGTGTATCGTGTCGGGATCGGACTGTGCGATGTCCTCGCCCTGAACATAGAGCCACTTGAATGAGCCGTCGATCGCTTCGTCGATCATGTTGGGAATGCGCAGGCCTGGCTCTTTGCTCAGCGGCACCCCCCACGCGCGCTCGAAGATTTCGCGGGTCGCGTCATTGGAGACGTGGCGATAGCCTGAAAACTCGTGCGGAAACGAGCCCATGTCGCACGAGCCCTGCACGTTATTCTGACCGCGCATCGGATTCACTCCGACGCCTTCTCGGCCGATGTTTCCGGTCGCCATGGCAAGATTGGCGATTCCCATAACCGCCGTCGAGCCCTGGCTGTGCTCGGTGACGCCAAGCCCGTAATAGATCGCGCCGTTGCCGCCGGTGGCAAAGAGCCGCGCAGCCGCGCGCAGCTCGCCCGAATCAAGGCCGCTGGCCTCCGCCGTGGCCTCGGGCGAATGACGTGGGTCGGCGACGAAACGCGCCCAGGACTCGAAATTGGCAAGGTCGCAGCGGTCGCGGACGAACGCCTCTTTCACCAAGCCCTCGGTGACGATGACATGCGCCAAGGCATTGAGGACCGCGACGTTGGTCCCGGGCTTCAGGGCGAGATGATAGTCCGCCTTGATGTGCGTGCTCTTGACCAGATCAATACGGCGGGGATCGATGACAATAAGCCGAGCGCCCGCGCGCAAGCGCTTCTTCAGGCGAGAGGCAAAGACCGGATGGGCGTCGGTCGGATTGGCGCCGATAACGATCACGACATCCGTTTTTTCAACCGACTTGAAATCCTGCGTGCCGGCCGAGGTGCCGAAGGTTTTGGACAGGCCAAAGCCGGTCGGAGAGTGACAAACGCGCGCACAGGTGTCGACATTGTTGTTGCCGAATCCCGCGCGAACCATCTTCTGAACCAGGAACACTTCCTCGTTGGTGCAGCGTGAGGAACTGATTGCGCCGACCGAGTCGCGCCCATACTTCGCCTGAATGCGCCTGAACTCGTTCGCCGCATAAGCGATCGCGTCATCCCAGGAGACTTCGCGCCATGGATCCTCGATCCGCTCGCGGATCATCGGCTTGAGAATGCGGTCCTTGTGGGTGGCGTAGCCGTAGGCGAACCGGCCCTTCACGCAGGAATGCCCTTCGTTGGCCTTCCCTGCTTTGTGGGGAATCATGCGAACGACCTCGTCGCCCTTGAGCTCCGCTTTGAAGGAGCAGCCGACGCCGCAATAGGCGCAGGTCGTCACCACCGTGCGCTCCGGCGCCCCCATTTCGATGACCGACTTTTCGTTGAGCGCCGAGGTCGGGCAGGCCTGGACGCAGGCCCCGCAGGACACGCATTCCGACGATAGGAAATCGACGCCGCCGGTCGCCACTCTGGACTCGAAGCCGCGCCCGAGGATCGTCAGCGCGAACGTGCCCTGGATCTCCTCGCAGGCGCGCACGCAGCGCGAACAGACGATGCACGCCGCTGGGTCGAAGGTGAAATAGGGATTGGAGGCGTCGACCGGAGCGTTGAGATGATTGGCGCCGTCTTGGCCGTAGCGCACCTCGCGGAGGCCGACGATCCCCGCCTGGGTCTGGAACTCGCTGTCGCCGTTGGCGCTGGACTTCAGGGTGTCGAGCGGATGGTCGGACGCGTAGAGTTCCATCACCCCCCGCCGCAATCTTTGCAGCCTGGGCGTCCTGGTGTGAACCACCATACCCTCTTCCGCAGGCGTCGTGCAGGAGGCGGGCGTCCCTTTTCGGCCCTCAATTTCGACCAGGCAGACACGGCAGGAACCGAAGGCCTCCAGACTGTCCGTCGCGCACAGCTTGGGGATCGGATTGTCGATCAGGGTGGCAGCCGCCATCACTGACGTTCCGGGAGGCACGCTCACCTTCCGTCCATCGATTGTCAGGGTGATCGTCGCTGGGCCCGTGCGGATTGGGGTGCCGGTGTCGAGTTCCTGCAGCAGCGCCATAAGTCGTCTCCTATTCCGCCGCGGCGCGCGGCGGCGCCTTGGCGAAATCCTCGCTGAAATGATTGAGCGCACTGAGGACGGGCATAGGGGCGAGCCCGCCGAGAGCGCACAGCGAACCGTCTGTCATCACCTCGCAAAGATCGCGCAACAGTTGGACGTTCTTTGGGCGATCTCGGCCGGCTATGATCTTGTCAACGGTCTCTACGCCGCGGGTCGAACCGATCCGGCAGGGCGTGCATTTGCCGCAGCTTTCCTTGGCGCAGAACGCAAAAGCGAAGCGGGCCTGGCGCGCCATGTCCACGGTGTCGTCGAAGACCACGACGCCGCCATGGCCCAGCATGCCCCCGGCAGCGGCCATCGACTCATAATCGAGCGGCGTATCGAGGAGCGACTCTGGGAGATAGGCGCCGAGTGGCCCGCCGACCTGCACTGCGCGGATCGGCCGGCCGGTGCGCGTGCCGCCGCCGAATCCTTCGATCAGCTCGCGCAAGGTTGCGCCGAAGGCGAGTTCGATGAGCCCGCCTTGGCGGATGTTGCCAGCAAGCTGAAACGGCTGCGATCCGAGCGACCGTCCGACGCCATAAGCCGCATAGGCCTTCGCGCTGTGTTCAAGAATCCACGGGGTGGAAGCGAAGCTCAGCACGTTATTGATGACCGTCGGCTTGCCGAACAGGCCTGAAATCGCTGGCAGAGGCGGCTTGACGCGGATCTGCCCGCGCTTTCCTTCCAGACTGTCCAACAGCGACGTCTCTTCGCCGCAGATGTAGGCGCCGGCGCCGAGTCTTGCTTCAAGGTCGAAGGCGAGCCCGGAGCCAAGCACGCTTGGCCCAAGCAGTCCCCCCGCCCGGGCCCGCTCGATCGCCCCCTGAAAGGTCGCGAACGCATGCGGATACTCAGAGCGGATATAGACGTAACCTCGGGTCGCGCCGACGGAGACTCCTGCGATCGCCATGCCCTCGATCAGGAGAAAGGGGTCGCCCTCCATCAACATGCGGTCGGCGAACGTGCCGCTGTCGCCCTCGTCAGCGTTGCAGACGACGTACTTTTGATCGGCCGCGACGCCTGCGGTCGTGCGCCATTTGATGCCAGTCGGAAAGCCTGCCCCGCCCCGCCCGCGAAGGCCTGAGGCCAGAACCTCTTCGACCGTCGCCTTGGGACCAAGCGCCAACGCGCGCTCCAAGCCCCGAAGCCCGCCATGGCGGCGATACTCATCGAGCGACAGCGGATCCGTCAGACCGCAGCGGGCGAATATGAGGCGCTGCTGTTTCGCAAGATAGGGAATGTCGTCAACGCGGCCCAGCGCTTTGGGATGAGCGCCGCCGGTCAGGAAGCCCGCCTCGAACAGCTGGGCGGTCTCACCCGAAGCAATCGGCCCGTAGCCGACGCGGCCGGCAGCCGTTTCCACCTCGACGAGCGGTTCGAGCCAAAAGAGGCCGCGCGATCCGGTGCGGACGAGCTCGACCTCGAGACCGCGTCCGCGCGCCTCGTCGCCAATTGCGTTTGCGACAAGGTCCGCGCCAACGGAGAGCGCCGACGAATCCGCGGGAACGAAGACGCGAATGCTCATTGCGTTTTGCCTTGCGCGGCGGCGACGATCGCGTCGATCCGATCGCGGTCCAGGCGGCCGATCGGCGCCCCATCAAGCAAGGCGGCGGGGGAAAGGGCGCAATTGCCGAGGCAGTAAACGGTTTCGACGTGGAGGCCGGAATGGTTGTCCTCGTCGACTTTGATCCTGTGCCGGAGTTCAAGGTGCGAAACGAGGTCCTCGCACCCCATGGACTGACAGGATTCGGCTCGGCAAAGCTTCAACGCCCGGCCGTCAACCGGCGAGCGGTGAAAGTCGTGATAAAAACTGATCACACCGAGCGTTTCGGCGCGCGAGATATTCAGCGCCTCGGCGACGAGGGGAATGACCCGATCATCGATGTAGCCAAAACGCTCCTGCAGATCGTGCAGGATTGGCAGCGTGGCGCCTGGCGTGTCGCGCTTCCGGTCGATCAACGCTTGCGCCAAATCCAGATCAAAGGCCGTTCGGCCAGACACGATATCCTCCCGGGATGCTTGTAAAGATGCGCTTCGAGAGGCTCGGGTTCAAATTGAACCTTTGGAACGAACGATAGGAAATTACTATCGGCCGGCGCTCTCTAGATTCTCGCCGGCTCTGTTCGGAGGCTGGATCAGCGCCGCGATATCATCGGGCAATTGCATCGCGAACAGGTTGCGGGCAAGCGGCGACGGCGGCTCACGATCGCTCATCACGAGTCCAATGGTGCGTTGCGCGATCGGCTCGACCAGTTCGATCGCTCGGGTGCCCTCCGGCACGCCAAAAAAGCGTAGGAGCTGGCGCGGCACGATGGCGGACCACTGGCCCGCGCTCACATGGGAGACGAGATTGAAGATCGAATTGGTCTCGACCGCAGGGACGGGCTTTGCCCCAACCGAGCGAAAGACGCCGTCGATGATCCGCCGATTCTGCATGTCGGGCGTCAGCAGGCACAAAGGCGTATTCGCCGCCTCGCGCCAGGTGACCTGCGCCCGGCCGGCGAACGGGCCGCTCGCTGGCGTCAGAAAGAGATATTCCTCTACGCAGACCGGTTTGGCCTTAACGTGCGCCATCGGCTCGGCGTCGAGGTAGGTGAGACCGACGTCGAGTTCGAATCCTTCGATCCCGCGATCGATCTCCTGGCTGTTCATGGAGACCACAGCGACCGTCACGCCTGGAAATCTGGCGTAAAAGGGGGCCGTAAGTTGGGAAACAAGCGGCAGCGCGGTGGGGATCACGCCAATTCGAAGGCGGCCGGTCAGGCCCTTGTCGATTTCCTCAAGCCCGCGGCGGAGATTCTCCACCTCGGCGAGAATCCGGTGGGCGTGCTCCAGGGCCACTTGCCCCTGGGGCGTCAGGCCCACATATCGATGGCCGCGCTCGACGATCGGCGCCCCGAGGTCGTCTTCGAGCAGCCGGATTGCGGCCGAAAGGGTCGGCTGCGACACGTGGCAGGCGTCTGCGGCGCGGCCAAAATGCTTTTCGCGCGCAAGCGCCACGAGATATTCGAGTTGACGGAGGACCATGACGCCCTATTCAGGCGCTTGTCGTGGCGCCCTGTTCGGCCAAGGTCAATAGCAGGCTCCTATCGGATGAGCGCTCCGTCGTCCGGAGATTGCCCAATTTCGCGGCTAGGAGCCCCAGCACGTCAAGTGGAGGTTCGATGCCGGAAGCCGAAGCCAACAATGCGCCGCGATCACGAGCCTTCGCGATCCGGATTGTCGCGGCTCTCGTGGCTATGTTGGTCGTCGGCCTTGCGGCATTCATGCTCACAAGTCCTGAAACCAGGCCGCGGGGGGCCCTGATCGGCGGCGCCTTCGCTCTCGAGGACGGGGCCGGCAAGACGGTCAGCGATCAGACGCTGCGCGGAAAACCGTTCCTGGTCTATTTCGGTTACACCCATTGCCCCGACGTCTGTCCGACCGAACTTGCGCACATCTCCGACATCTTAAGCAAGATGGGGGATAAGGCTATTCCGACGCTGTTCATCACCGTCGACCCCGAGCGCGATACGCCAAAGGTGATGCAGGACTATGTCTCGAGCTTCAATCCCGCCGTGATCGGCCTTTCCGGCAGCCCGCAGGCGGTGGAAGCAACCGAGAAGACCTTCCGGGTCTACGCCCGCAAAGGTCAAAAGCAGCCCGACGGCGACTATTCGATGGACCACAGTTCGATCGTCTATCTGATGGACAAGAACGGCGCCTTCGTCGAAGCCTTCAATGTCGAGCAATCGCCTGAGGACGCAGCCAAGGACCTGGAGAAGTATCTGTAAGGCAAGTCCGCCATTGTCCGCCGAAGCGGCGCTTGGCAGAGCTAGCGCGAAAACGCAGGAAATCTGAACGCGATGGACAAGTTCACGACATTGACCGGGGTCGCGGCGCCGATGCCGATCGACAATATCGACACGGACATGATCATCCCGAAGCAATACCTCAAGACGATCAAGCGCACCGGTCTCGGCGCGGGTCTATTTGCCGAGATGCGCTATCGCGAGGATGGCTCCGAGCATCCCGACTTCGTCCTCAACAAGCCTGCGTACCGCAAGGCCTCGGTTCTCGTGGGGGGCCACAATTTCGGCTGCGGCTCCTCGCGCGAACACGCGCCCTGGGCGCTGCTCGACTTTGGCATCCGCTGCGTCATCGCGACCGACTTCGCCGACATTTTCTATAACAACTGCTTCAAGAACGGCATTTTGCCGATCAAGGTCTCGCGCGAAGACCATGCCAAACTCCTGGACGACGCCGAGCGCGGCGCCAACGCCACGCTGACGATCGACTTGCCGGCGCAGGAAATCCGCGGCCCCGACGGCGGAATCGTCAAGTTCGAGCTCGACGCCTTTCGCAAGCAATGCCTGGTCGAAGGCCTGGATCACATCGACCTGACTTTAGTCCAGGCGTCGGCGATCGACGCGCATGAAAAGAAATCCGCCGCGGCCCACCCCTGGCGATGATCCCCTTGTAGGGCGCCGTCGAAGCGGACTTTGTAGGCGCGGTCGTCGAGCGCGCCCCCTTGTAGATGCGGTCGTCGACTGCGTCCGCCGCTTGAGCCAAGCGCGGCTACAATTGGCCGGGTCGACCCAAGCAATCTGCTCCAAGGCGTTTTGCCTTTGGATGGAACCAGCTCGACTGCCTTCTCGGCCACGACATTGCTCCGGTCGCTCCATTTGGGTTTTCTTGGCGCGTGGCCGTTTCGCTGCGAAAACTCCCGCTTATGAGGGTTGGATTTCCTTGGATTTCCTTGGATTCTCTCGCCCGAATCGAGGCTTTTCAATCGGTTACGCGGAAAGAACGGCGAAAAATTTTTCCTCGCGCTTTTTCCCCGTGCGTGAGCCGCGCCGGAACGAAAGCATGCGGGCCATGCGGAAGCGCAGGATTGTTCATGGGTCGAGCTTAACTTGGTTTCTGATTTTCTGCAATAAATTGTCGTCCGCACCCGTTCCCCCTTGAGTGATCGCAAACGAAAAGCCAGAGTCCGCCCTCGCGTCGGCTCATTGTCGATCAAAGCGACCGGCGCGTTCACGCATCCGATCCACCATATCAAGAAAGTGGGTCGCCAGCGGCCCGCCCCAGCGCGCCTCAACCTCCTCCAGCAGGACCACGTCGGCGCTGAAGATCGGCGCCATGTCCTCGGTGCGGGTAGGATCAACGTGACTGTCGGCCATCTCAGGATAGAGACGGTGGAAGATGTTGAAGTAATAGTAGAAATCGAGCTTGCGGACGATTTGTCCCGCAATGAGAAGCGATGCGGGGGCGTACATGAAGCTATCGTTCACGCTGACCATCCGCCGCGTGCCCGGGACCTCGGGCGGCAGAATGTGAACGGTCGGGGACGGTGCGCCAACTGGTGGCCACAGCAGATTCGCCAGATCGATCAGGTCATTGTCCCCGCCGTGTTCGACCGGTTCAATGGATACCTCATAGCGGAGTCGCGGCACATCCCGCATACCGTCGCGTCGCATCGCGTCGGTGAGCGCGTCAACGAACAGAGCCGCGCCAAGGGCATTCCAATGCGTCCCGTTGCGCGAAAACAGCTCCAAGCCGCGACTGCGCGCCGCCTCCAGCACCGCCCGCCCGTCGACAAAAGTAACGCCGGCAGCCGTCAGCGCGCGTATGGCGGCTGGATAATTGCGATCGCGCTGCTCTGCGGGGCAGCGGAATGCAGAGCCGATGCGTTCGGGGAACCAAGTGGTCTTCGCGGGCGTCAGTGCGTAGATCAGGTGCTGGCCACGGCTGGCGAACCAGTCTTGCGCCGCCCGGACCCGCTGGGCGAACGCCGTCGTTGGCGTTCGGTCGTCCTCGCGCCGGAGACCGCAATAGGCGTCGACATAGAGCTTCTCGAACAGCGTTTGCTTGCGTCCGATGACCAAAGTCCGGTTATTCATGTAGGAGGCAGCGAACGCGCGATAAAGCGTTTCGTTGAACGAGCGGACGAACAGCGAGCGGTAGGCGACGTGCGCCGACGTCCATGCATCCGCCGCGCGCTGGGCGCTACCGTCCCAGACCCCGGCCAGCCCTGCCGTGCGCGTGGGCGGCGCGGCCTGCATGCCAACAAGGGCCGGCTCGCCATCGACGTACAGGTGGGGGGCGACCGGCTCCAGCAACGGCCGCGCCATTGTGAGCAGCCCAATCCCGGCCATCGCCGCGAACAGCAGCAGGAGCAGCGCGCGTTCAGCTAAGACTGTGCGACGCGACACGGTCAGAACCGGAAGTACAGGAACGGATTGAACGTCACCGCGATAGCCTTGCTCAGCGCAAAGCCGCCG
>DATCEJ010000642.1:0-7083 GCA_036510135.1 Roseiarcus sp.
TCGACCCGCGGCCGAAATTCCGACCAGGGGCAGCGTTACTCCGCCCGCCCCGGCGTCAATCTCTCGCAGGACAAGCCGGTGGTGGTGCTCATCAATGGCGGTTCGGCTTCGGCCTCGGAAATCGTCTCCGGCGCTCTTCAGGATCTCAAGCGCGCAACGCTGATTGGCACGCGCAGTTTCGGCAAGGGGTCGGTCCAAACCATCCTGCCGCTTGGCGAAAATGGCGCGCTCAAGCTCACCACCGCCCGCTACTACACGCCTTCCGGCCGCTCGATCCAGGCCAAGGGCATCGATCCGGACATTCGCGTGCTGGAGAACATTCCCGATGATCTGAAGGGCAAGGTCTCCAGCATGGGAGAAGCCTCGCTGTTCGGTCATCTGAAAAACACCGGTGAGGAGGAGAAGGGCTCCGACGCCTACGTGCCGCCGGATCACGACAAGGACACGCAGCTCGCGGCCGCGGTCAAGTTCCTGCACGGCGCCAAGGCTGAGACATTGCGAAGCCCCGACCAGCCCGCGACCGTGACAACCGTCCAATGACCTTTGGCCGATGGCTCGTCGCCGTTGCGCTCATCGCCGCGCCTGGCTTGGCTCAGGCGCAGGAGGGTTCGGGCTGCAATGGCTTTAAATGGCCGCTTGACCACGAGCGCGCGGCGCTCGTGCGCGCCGACAAGGCTTCGCTTCCCAACAGCGGAGCGCTGGCCTACGACGTCGCGATGACGCTCGAGCTCCAGCCGCTCTCGGCCGCTGGATTGCCGAAGGCGCCCGAGCGGGCGCCCAAGTCGCCGTCCGCGTTCGCCGGTCATTTTACGCTCGCCGCGCCGGCAAAGCCGGGCGTTTATAGGGTTACGATCTCCTCGGAAGCCTGGGTCGACGTCCTCGATGGCGGGGCGTACCTGCATCCGATTGGCTTTAGCGGCGCCAAGGGATGCGAAGGCGCCCGCAAGAGCGTCAAGTTCGACCTGCCGGGCCGGCCGCTTACGCTTCAGTTCAGCGGCGTTCCCAAGGATCAAATCTCCGTCATCGTTTCGCCCGAGCAATAGCCCGTAAATCGACGCCCGCACAGCGTCCACGCCCCAGCCATTGCGGGTCAGCAATTTCGGCCGGCGATCCGTCAGTGCCGGAAATGCCGCATGCCGGTGAAGACCATCGCTACGTCCGCTTCATCGGCGACGGCGATCACTTCGGCGTCGCGCACCGATCCCCCGGGCTGAATGACCGCGGTCGCGCCGGCTTCGATCGTCGCAACCAGGCCGTCAGCGAACGGAAAGAAAGCGTCGGAGGCGACGACCGAGCCCCGGGTGAGAGGTTCGGGCAAGCCCGCCATCTCCGCGGCCTCCTCGGCCTTGCGGGCGGCGATCCGCGCGGAATCGACCCGCGACATCTGGCCCGCTCCAACACCCACGGTTACGCCGTCCCTGGCGTAGACGATGGCGTTCGACTTCACATGCTTGGCGACGGCCCATGCGAATTTTAGGTCGGCCATTTCTCGCGAAGTCGGCGCCCGTTTGCTCACAACCTTGAGCGCGCCCTCTTCAACCCCGCCATTGTCGCGATCCTGGACCAGAAGCCCTCCGGCGACCGATCGCACGCCGAGAGTTGGCGCTCGCGGATCGGGAAGCGAGCCTGCGAGCAGGAGCCTCAGGTTTTTCTTCGCCGCGAGGATCGCCAACGCCTCGCCGTCCGCGTCCGGGGCGATAATCACCTCGGTGAAGATCTCGACAATCTTGCGGGCTGAGGCCGCGTCAAGCTTCCGGTTCAGCGCCACCACGCCGCCGAAGGCCGACACGGGATCTGAGTTCAGCGCCTTTTGGTAGGCGTCGAGCAGCGACTGGCCGGTGGCGACGCCACAGGGGTTCGCGTGCTTGATGATCGCCACCGCAGGGCTTTCCGTCGGATCGAATTCCGCGACCAGTTCGTACGCGGCGTCAGTGTCGTTTATGTTGTTGTAAGACAACTCCTTCCCCTGGATCTGGCGCGCCGTCGCGACGCCCGGGCGGGCCTCGGCGCTGAGGTACAGGGCCGCGCGCTGGTGCGGATTCTCGCCGTAGCGGAGCGCTCCGAAGCTCGGGTGCAGAACGCCGCCGAAAGCGCGCCATTTCGGCGCAGGCTCATGAATTTCGTGGCCAAGCCAGTTGGAGATCGCCGCGTCATAGGCCGCGGTGCGGGCGAAGGCCTTCTGAGCCATTCTGCGGCGGAAAGCGAGGCTGGTCGCTCCCTGGCCGCGCTGCAATTCGTCGATCAATGCTGGATAATCGTCCACATCGACGATGACCACGACATCATCGTGGTTCTTGGCGGCGGAGCGTATCATCGCCGGTCCACCGATATCGATGTTCTCGACGCTCTCCTCAAACGAGGCGTCCCGCTTCAGCGTCGCTTCGAACGGATAAAGATTAACGACCAGGAGGTCGACGGGGGTGATGTCGTTTGCGATCATCGCCGCCTGATGCGCCGGCTCTGATCGGATCGCCAGCAGCCCTCCGTGCACCCGCGGGTGCAGAGTCTTGACCCGTCCGTCCATCATCTCCGGAAAGCCGGTCATCTGCGCCACGTCGACGACCGGAATGCCGGCGGCGTTCAGCGCCGCGGCGGTGCCGCCAGTCGAAAGAAAATCGACGCCAAACGGCTCGAGGGCGCGCGCCAGTTCCACAAGGCCGGTCTTGTCGGAAACGGAGAGGAGCGCCCGCCCGATTCTGACGATATCCGTGGCCATAAGCGCGAACGCCCCAGTTCGATTGTGGAGTTTTGGTGCGGTGCAATAGCACAGCTTAAGCTACCCAGGAAATGCCGGAGATCGCCGCTCGGCTCACAAAAATGTCATTCTTTTCATGGGTCGGTGGACCATTGTCCGATGTCGAACGTTTCTTATGTGAAGTTCTAAGCACAGGATCGAAGGACCATCCCCATGCTCAAGACAATCGCATTGATCGGCATCGCCGCCGCCCTCGCCATCCCGTCCGCCCCGGCTTTGGCCGTCAGCGGCAATTCATCCGCGTTCGGCACAGAGGGCTCTGGCCCCACGGTCCCGACTCGATCGCTGACCCCCTTCCAACGTTCGTGGAACAACGCCAACGAGAGCAAGGAGCGCGCGCGGGCCGGGGCGTCGTGGGTTCGCAGGCATGGCGGCCTTGGCCACGTTCGGGCCTAACCCCGCCTTCGGGGCCGCGAATATTTTCGCCGCCGAGGGGTTATTGCAATCAACGGGCGCGCTTCTCCAGGATCTTGAGCGCCGCACATAGGAAAAACCAATGTTCAAGGCCGCTTCATTCATGGGTCTCGTTGCCGGGTTCGCGCTCCTGTCAAGCGCAGCTCTCGCTCAAGAGGGCAATTCGTCTTCCTGGGGCAGCGTTGGATGGGGACCTGTGATCCCCACCCAGTCGTTGACTCCAAGAGACCGCCAATGGAACGTCGATAACCAGGCGAAGTACGCGGCGGCAAACAGCGCCGAGTGGCTACGACAGCGCGGGATGGG
The DNA here is from genome assembly GCA_036510135.1 of Roseiarcus sp. GTDB lineage: Bacteria > Pseudomonadota > Alphaproteobacteria > Rhizobiales > Beijerinckiaceae > Roseiarcus. The sequence continues at coordinate 3,476 of DATCEJ010000642.1, forward strand.
GCTATTTCCCTTCCACTGACGATTGCTAGCCGGCCTTCACCAGTCGCGTCGCAAAGAAGCCATCCAGGCCTGAGCGCCGCGGGTGGTCGCCCCAAAGGTGACAGGGGAGCGTGCGCAAATCCCCTGACGGGGTGAGGCACTCGGCGAGCCCCCCAACCTCTTCGGGAACGACGGCCAAGCGCCGCACGTCCGGGTTACGGCGGAGGACGGCGGTGATCTGAGCTTCGCCCTCCTCCGGCTCGAGCGAGCAGACGCAATAGACTATGGCGCCGCCCGGCCGCGCCAACGCGATCGCCTTGTCGAGCAAGTCTGCCTGCAGCTTGACAAGCGACGCGAGGTCGCCCGGACGCTTGATCCACGCGACGTCGGGATGGCGGCGGATGGTGCCGGTCGCGCTGCACGGCGCGTCCAGCAGCACGGCGTCAAATGGCGGCGCGTCGAACAGGAGGGCGTCAGCCACCACGACTTCCGTGTGAAGGCGCAGGCGGGCTAAATTGGCGGCGAGCAGCTTGAGCCGCTCGGCCGAGCGATCGACCGTTATGAGATCCGCCCCGGCTGCGGCCAGTTCGGCTGCTTTTCCGCCCGGCGCGGCGCAAAGGTCGACGATCCTCATGCCGGGCTCCGGCCGGAGGAGCTTGGCCGGCAACGCTGCCGCAGCGTCCTGAACCCACCATTCCCCCTCCGCGTAGCCGTCAAGTTCAGCGATCGGCGCATGGGTGTCGAGGCGCACCGAGCCAGTCGGCAACACGATTCCCCCAAGCTTCTCCGCCCAACCGGCGGGGTCGCCTTTGACGCTGAGATCGAGCGTCGGCTCCGAGCGGTGCGCCAGGGCGATCGCGCGCGCGACGCTCTCGCCATAGGTCGAGCGCCAGCGCTGGGCGAGCCATGCGGGCGTGTCGTCGTCGAAGGGATCGGAACTGGCCAGAATGTCATCGCGGTCGCGGGCGATGGCGCGGAGCACGGCGTTGGCGAGCGCGGCGAATGGAGCGCTCGACGGTTCGGCGCGCGTCGCCTTCACCGCGAGGTCGACCGCCGCATGGTCGGGAATATCGAGAAACAGGATTTGCGCCGCGGCCACGACGAGCGTCCATTCCAGCGCGCCGCCGCGCTTGGGCATCCCCTTTTCCAGTCGCCGCGCCAACGCCTTGCGGATCGTGCCGAGCCGGCGCAGCGACACGGTGGCGATCGAGCGCGCCAACCCGCGGTCCCGCGCGTCCAAACCGCCGCGTTGCTGGGCGAGATCGGCGGCCAGCCTCTCTTCGAGCGGCCGCGACGAGGTCAGGGCTTCGGCGACCGCGCGTGCGGCTGCGACCCGCGCCGCCAGGCCCGGGGGCGGAGGGGCCGGCGCTTCGGAACGGCCCGCATGAAACCCGCCCGATTGTCGCGCCAAAAAGCCTCGCCTCGAATCAAAATTGCCGATCGCCAAGGTGAGGACTATACGCGAAATCTAAGGCGGGCTCGCGTCCGGCTGAATGGGAAACGGGAGCGGCGCGCCAGCCAGCGAATGGCGAAACGAGATTGAGGCGAGCGCCAAGCATGAGCGACATCCCGACGAGGTCAGCCGGCCGCCGCGAGACCGGCAAGCCGGCCGCACGCGAACTGCCGCCGGCGGCGCAAAGGGCGCTGGCGGAGGCCGAGGCGCGCCGCGCCCAGCCCAAGCCCGAGACCCCGAACGAACTCAACGGCCGCGGCGGCCTGGATCCAGCGCGCTATGGCGACTGGGAAGTGAAGGGGCTCGCCAGCGACTTCTGAGTTCGAGGAATGTGGTTTAAGAAGGGGCGTCTATTTTGGGGCGACCATAGACAAAGTGAGGCGGCAATGGCGCTGCGGATCGCTGCAAGGGCCTTGCTCATCTCAGGGCTGATTTTTTGCGTTCGCGACGCGTCCGCTCAAGACATTCGGATTGCGGTCGCCGGCTCGATGACCGGTTCGCTTCCGGAGGCGGGCGATCAGGTCAAGCGCGGCGCTGAGATGGCTGCCAAGGACATTAACGAGGCGGGCGGCGTGAACGGGCGGAAGATCGTCCTCACGATCGAGGACGACGCTTGCGATCCCAAGCAGGCCGTGTCGGTCGCCAATCATGTGATCGGCGAGCAAATCAGTCTGGTGGACGGCCACGTCTGCTCGGGCGCCTCAATTCCCGCTTCCGCGGTCTATGCCGAATATAGCGTGCTGATGATGACGCCGGCCTCCGTCAATTCAAAGCTCACCGACGCCGCTTTCGCCAAGGGCTGGCCGACGATCATGCGGTTTTATGCGCGCGACGACAGTCAAGGCAAAATGGTGGGCGCCTGGATGGCGGACAGGTACAAGGGCAAGACAATCGCCTTCGTGCATGACAAGAGCACCTACGGCAAGGGTTTGGCTGACCGGGTCAAGGCGAATATGAACGCCGCCGGAGTCCAGGAAATCCTCTACGAGGGGATCAATCCCGGCGAGAAGGACTACAGCGCCATTGTCGGAAAGCTGAAAACGGCTGGGGCCGACGTCCTCTATTACGGCGGCTATCCAACCGAGGGCGCCCTCATTTTGCGCCAGGCCGCCGACCAGGGGGTCAGATTCCAAATGGTGACGACGTCCGGTTTCGTGACGCCCGAATTCTGGTCGATCGCAGGGACCGCAGGCGAAGGAACGTTATTTCCGTTTGTACGCGATCCGGTGGGTTTGGCGACAGCCAAACATGTCGTCGACGAGTTCCGGGCGACGGGTTTCGGGCCGGGAGGCTTCACGTTGTTCAGCTACGCGACGGTGCAGGCGCTGGCGGAAGGCGTCCGGCGCGCCGGCAAGACAGATGGCGCCGCGGTCGCGCACGCACTGCGCGCAGGCGGTCCTGTGGCCACCGTGTTCGGGCCGGTGGCCTTCGACGCCAAAGGCGACGCCGAGGGCATGACCTACGAAATGAACGTTTGGCACGCTGGGTGCTACGAAAGACTTCCGTGAGGCTTGGCGGCGCCAGCATGAGGCGGGTGGCCGGCGCCGCCTCACGCCGGCCGAGCCATGTCGTGGCGCAGCGTCTTGAGCAGAGCGTCAAGCAACTGGAGGGGCGGCGGCGCCCTTAATCCCAGGGCTTACCACCCCAGCCGGCTACACCCTGTCGGCAACGCGCGCCAGGCTTAGCCCCGGAAATGGCGGAAAAGGCCTGTCGCGCGATGGTTTACGCCACGAAATGCAGCTGTATTGTGCCTCGAGTCGAGCGCGGCGAGCGGTCAGAGCGTTTCCTTAAGGCTGTTGAGATGCGCCCTTCAACGCCGCGTGTCCGGCGGCGCGCAACCCTATCCGGCGGTGGGTCAGGCCGCCGGCTCAGCCTCGACTATCGCGCCAAGAGCAAATTGCATTTGGGTCTAACCGCGATCGTCATTCTTGCGAGCGAGACGTATAATCCAGAAAACATTGGGGGGCGCTTACGGCCTTCTGGATCGCCGCGTCGCCATAGCCCGTCGAAAGACGGGCGTCTTTCGACGCCCTGGCGCTCCTCAGAGGTTGTGAGTTTTTCATTTGCTTGAGGTTTGCAGGACTGATTCATAGGGTTTGCACATGCGAGGCCTTTCGATGAGCGGTCTGTTTGATGATCTTCCCGAACATCCTGGGCGCGGTTCCGAGGGAGCCGG
>DATCEJ010000643.1:0-16723 GCA_036510135.1 Roseiarcus sp.
GACCGTCGAGTTCGCCTTCTCCACGCCGACAGCCCACGCCGAGGACGGGACGTGGGGGACGACCGGAACGATCCAGCCAGGCGTTGTCTACATGGCGGACAAATGGCAGATCGCCGTTGAAGCCGTGATCCCGGTCAATGGCGCGAGCGGCCATGGCGCCGGTGTGGTGGCCAGCCTCGATCTCTTCCTCGACGACATCTTCCCCAACTCCATCGGCAAGCCAATCTTCTCGCAGACCCTGCCCATGTTCACAGGAGCCCGATAGTGACCCGCATATTCGTCAATTTCGCCGCGGCGCTCGCGCTTCTCTGCGCGTCGACCGCGGCCTTCGCCCACGCCCAGCTCGAAAAGGCGACGCCGGCTGTCGGGGGCACGGTCGCCTCGGCGACCGAGATCCGCCTCACCTTCAGCGAGGGCGTCGAGCCGCGTTTTTCCGGCGTGGCGCTGACGTCGTCGGGCGGCGCGAGCGTGCCGATCGGCGCGGCGAAAACCGAGTCGGGCAATCAGGCGGTGCTGATCGTGCCGATCACCAAGGCGCTGGCGGCCGGCGCCTATACCGTCCATTGGCATGCGGTGTCCGTCGACACGCACCACACGCAGGGAACATTCCAGTTCACCGTGAAGCCATGACGCCCCCTCCAGTGCTCAGCAGTCGAAAGGACAGACGATGAGACATTCTCTTTTCACCTTGGCGCTCGCTTTCGCGCTCGGCGCCGCGCCCGCATTGGCGCAGGAGTTCAAGGCCGGGGACATCGTGGTCGAAAAGCCCTGGGCGCGCGCAACCCCGAAGGGAGCCGAGGTGGGCGGCGGCTATTTGACAATCCACAACAAATCCGCGGCGCCCGACCGGCTGACCGGAGGCTCGGCGGATTTCGCCACCGTCGAAATCCATCAGACGAAGTCGGAAAACGGGGTGATGGAGATGCATCAGCTCAAGGACGGGCTGAGCATTCCCGCCCACGGCTCGGTCGGACTTTCGCCCGGCGGCACTCATCTGATGTTCACACACCTGACCCATCCGCTGACGAAGGGCGAGAGCGTCAAAGCGACGCTCAACTTCGAGCACGCTGGCCCCGTCGAAGTCGAGTTCAGCGTGATGGGCATCGGCGCGTCGGGAACCGGGGGGACCGCAGGCGCCATGAAGGGCATGAAGATGTAAGGCGCCGTGCCGCCGCCATGCTGGCGCGGCCTGCGGGGTGGGCGCGCTGATCGGGGCCGCCCATGACCGCGCTCGCCCTCTGCCGCTTCGCCCATTTCCTGGCGGCCATGCTGGCGTTCGGCGCAAGCGCCTATCTTTGGGCGTATGCCCCGGAACGGCTGAGACTTGCGCTCTCGCCCGTCGTACGCCGCCTCGCGCTGGTCGCCAGCCTCGTTGCGCTCATCACGGCGATCGCATGGCTTGCGCTCGAGTCCGCTTCGATGGCCGACGACTGGAGCGCCGCGATCGATCTGGAGGCGATCGGCGCGGTGCTCACCGACACCGCCTTCGGCCATGCCTGGGCGGCGCATCTCGCGCTGGCAGCGGCGCTGGTCGCGGTCATCGTGTTCGGTCCGCGTGACCGATGGGCGGCGACGGCGGTCGCATCGGCGGCGCTGCTGGCGAGCCTCGGCCTCGTCGGCCATGCCGCGACGCAGAGCGGCGCCGAGGGCGTCCTGCACCGCGCCAACCATTCCGTCCATCTCATGGCCGCGGGAGCGTGGATCGGCGGCCTCGTTCCGTTCGTGATGTGCCTTCGCGCGTATGATCGAGACGATCTGCGCAAAGATGCAGTCAGGGCAATGGCGGGCTTTTCCTTCTGGGGCCAATTCGTCGTCGCAGCGATCGTTCTCACCGGAATCGTCAACATCGCATTGACATCCGGCCGCCCGCCGATCCCTCCGACGACGCCCTACCGGGCGCTACTGATCGCGAAACTGATCATCGTGGCAATCATGATTCTGCTCGCGCTCTTCAATCGCTTTGTTCTGGCGCCGCGACTCAAGGCGAGCGCAAATGCGCTGACGACCTTACGTGCGACCAGCGCAGCAGAAGCAGCTCTCGGCTGCATCGTCATCGCGCTCGTCAGCGTGTTCGCGCTGCTCGATCCGGCGTGAAGGGCGGTAGGTAGAAACCCCCATTGTGCTGCGAATGTTCGCGGCCTCACAATCTTGGGTTCGTCTGAAGTCGACTATCCCCGCAACTCGGATGTTGTGTGATCGCGATCACTGTTCTGTTGCGCGAACCGCATAGTGTTAGATGGGGTTTATGCATGGGCGCTTGAGCCGGGGCGCGACGACGGGCGCGGGATTCGCGAGGGCGGACGGAGGGGCGGAATGAAGGCGCATATTGTTGGCGGCGGGTTTGCCGGACTGGCGGCGGCGGCGCTGCTTATCCGGAACGCTGACGTGCCGGGTCCGAACATCACGATCTATGAGGCGGAGGACAAGCTCGGCGGCGGGTTCTTTTTGGATGGCGACGCGGAGAATGGCCACAACCTGCCCGGCTCCATCTTTGACAAGCAGTTCCGCTGCGCTTTGAATCTGCTCGAGACGATCCCCACCCAGGGCTACCCCAACATCAATGTTGCGGAGCAATTCCTCACTTTCAATCACGAGCATCCGTTCGTCGACCGAACGCACATCGTCGACCGCGACCTCCGCGCCGTGCATGGGCCGCGGTACGGGCTGAGCCTTGGCGACGGCCTCGCCCTTGCGAAGCTGTCGCTAACGCCCGAAGCGTCGTTGGACGGTCGACTGATCAAGGATTCCTTCTCCCCGAAATTCTTCGAGACGGAATTTTGGCTGCTCTGGTCGACGCTGATGGGCTCGCTGCCGCAGCATAGCATCATCGAGTTCCGGCGTTACCTGAACCGCTTCGTCTATTTGTTCCCCGACCTGTCAAGCATGGCGCATGTCTTCCGTTCGCAATTCAACCAGCACGAAGCCTTCGTTAAGCCTCTGGTCGCTTGGCTCGAAGAGAAGCAGGTGAACTTTGTGAAGAGCGCGTTGGTGCAAAACATCGACTTCGCCGAGTCGTCTGGCGGCCTGACCGCCAACCGGCTCGACATCCAGTTGGCCACCGGCCACATCACGGTTGCGGTCGCTCCGGACGACATCGTGCTCGTGACGACGGGGTCCCAGGCGGCGGACATGTCGCCAGGCAAGATGGACGAGGCGCCAGGCGCCCCCCCGCATCCCGGACGGTCGTGGGCGTTGTGGACGACATTGGCCAAGAAGCACAAAGGCTTTGGCAATCCGGACGCGTTTTTCGGCGATCACCGCATAGTCGACTCGCGCTGGGTGACATTCACGGTCACCACGACCGGCAAGGAATTTCTCGATGAGATCACCAACCTGACCCACAGCGGCCCAGGAAGCGGCGGCCTCCTGACTTTACAAGACTCGAACTGGGTGATCTCGCTGTCGATCTTCGACCAGCCGGAAGTCCTCAACCAGCCGCCAGGCACATCGGTCTGGTGGGGCTATGGGCTCTTTCCCGAGAAAAAAGGCAACTATGTCAAGAAACCCATGCATGAATGCACGGGGAGAGAGATCCTGACGGAATTGCTGGCGCATCTTCGTCTCGAGAAGACGGCGGCGGCGATCACGAAGAACTCGATCTGCATTCCCTGCAACATGCCCTATGTGAACAACATCTGGCTGCCGCGCAAAAGCGGCGACAGACCACCCGTAGTTCCGGAGGGCGTCACCAATCTTGGACTTCTCGGCCAGTACGTCGAACTTGAGCGGGACATCGCGTTCACGTTCGAATATTCCACGCGCACGGCCTGGGAAGCGGTCCATCGCCTGACGAAGCTCGGCCCGCCGCCGCCGCCCGTCTATCAGGGCCAGTACGATCCGAAGGGCGTGTGGGCGGCTTTGAAAGTTTTTCTAGGCCTGACGCCCTAGGAAAGCGCCGCACGAGCCACGACGACGGAGTGCGCGGCCGCGCGCTTCAGCGGCGCCCGATGCCGCCTCCCTGGAAAGCTCCACCCGCTCCAACGCCATGAAACCCGCCGCCAGCAAGACCCGACGAGGCCGGCGCGCCGACGTGCGGAGCGCCGAACGCGCCGCCGGTGTGGAAAGTCCCGACGCCAGCAACGCCTGGCGAGGCCGGCCCGCCGATGCGGGGAACTCCGGCGCCGTGAAACTGATGAAAATTGCCGCCGGCAAACCCGGGCGTGCCGGTCGCGGCGCCGGCATGGAAATTAGGCAAAGCGCGAACGCCGGCCGCGCCAAAGCGACGCAGGCCGTGGCCGCCGAAGGCCGAAGCGCCCCTATTCAGGCCGGCGGATGGGTACGCGCCGCCCGCGCCCAGATGAGGCGCCAACGCGCCGGGATAAACTGGGTTCGGCGCCTGAGGACGCGCCACGACAACGCCATGGCGATGGTGTCGTCGCATCGGAGGGACGATGATGGAGGAACCAGGGCCAGCCCCGCTAAGACCGTTGTTCCACTCATTGCCGCACGGATAGTAGCCGGGGCCGTTCGAGCCATTGTCGTACCAGCAATCGCCGCCGTACTGCACCGTTTGCACCGGCGATAAACGTGCGAACGGGAAGTGAGGGCCGCCGCTCATATCCCCCACGCCCGCCTCGGCGTCGCTACCGAAAGGCGCCAAAGCGAGCGCCAGGTAGGCGAGGATGCGCAAAGTCGCGCGAGGCATGACACTTCGTCCTCGACGGAAACGGGCGCGCCCGCCAGCGGCGCTCGCAAAATCAATAAGGCGCGATTGCGGCGTTCGTTTGGGACCGCCGTCCGGTCGCGGTTAACAAGAAGAAAGTTTGCGACAATCCGCCACCCGCTTTAACGCGCATCACCCTTTCTTGTGCCGGGCTCGGAACGCCTTCGCCCAGCCGGCCTTCGTCTGCTGCCGACCGCGCGCGACCGCAAGCGCGCCGGCCTCGACCGGCTTCGTGATCACCGAGCCCGAGCCGATATAGGCCCCGTCCCCGATCGTCACTGGCGCGACGAGGGCGGAGTTCGAGCCAATGAAGGCGCCCGCGCCGATGTCGGTCCTGTTCTTAGCGAAGCCGTCGTAATTGCAGGTGATGGTTCCGGCGCCGATGTTCGCTTTGGCGCCGACGCGCGCATCGCCGATATAAGTCAAATGGTTGACCTTGGCGCCCTCCTCGATCGTGGACTGCTTGATCTCAACGAAATTGCCAATTCTGGCGTTGACCGCGATGTCCGCGCCCGTTCTGAGGCGCGCATAGGGCCCGATGATCGCGCCGCCGGCGACCCGCGCGCCCTCGAGATGCGAGAAGGCTCGGATGACAGCGCCATCCTCGATGCTGCATCCAGGTCCGATCACGACATGGGGCTCGATGAGGACGTCGCGGCCGATCCTGGCGTCGAACGACAGAAACACGGTTTCGGGGGCGGTCAGCGTCGCGCCCGCGGCCATGGCGCGCCGGCGCAGCCGATCCTGCAGCGCGGCCTCAGCGGCGGCGAGTTGCGCCCGGTCGTTGACGCCCAAGACCTCCTTTTCCTTTGCGAGGAGCGCCTTAGCTGGGAAGCCCCGGGCGTGGGCGATTTCGACAATGTCGGTGAGGTAATATTCGTTCTGGGCGTTGGCGGGCTTGACCGCGGTGAGAAGGCTCAGCGCCTCGGCGCCGCTGAAGGCGATCGGTCCAGCGTTGCACAATCGTGAGGCGCGCTCTTCGGCGCTCGCATCCCTGTGCTCCCGGATTGCGAGCAAGCGTCCGTTGCGCTCGACGAGGCGGCCATAACCGGTTGGATCCGCAGCCTCAAAGCCCAGGGCCACGACTTCCACGCCCGAAGCGAGCTCCGCGCGCATTGCCGCCAGCGTCGAGGCCTCGATCAGCGGCGTGTCGGCGTAAAGAACGAGAATGTCGTCATAATTGCGTTCAATCTGATCGCGCGCCGCCAGAACGGCGTCGGCGGTGCCCAGGCGCTCAAGCTGGACGGCGATTTTCGCCTCCGGCGCGGCTTTCAAAGCTTCCGCCGCGACCCCGTCGCTGTTCGACCCAACGACGACCGCGATGTCGCCCGCCGTCTCCTCACGGACGGTGGAAAGGACGTGGGCCAGCATCGAGCGGCCCGCAAGCTCGTGCAGGACTTTGGGCCGGGCCGAGCGCATGCGCACGCCCTCGCCGGCGGCAAGCACGATGGTCAGACAGCGGCGGGCGGTGACGCTCATGGGGACGTTTGTTCTCCGTCGACGGGCATTGGCGAAAGGAGGGCCGGCCGCTCCGAATCCCCTTAAGCTCGCCCGGCGCGCCACTATCGCCGCGAGCGAGCCCGGTTTCCAGCCCCAACGCCGCCTGCCTCAGCGCGATTTTGCGGGCTCGACAAAAAGCGTCTCGCTGCGCCGCAAAAAACGTTATACAACCGGAGCGCCCGGAACGGAACGCGCTTGGTCGCGAAGCGTTGTTTTCCTTACGGGCTGATTTTTCATTCTGACTGGGAGCAACGTCGTATCGGGTCGTGTAAGCACGGCCTATTCCGGCGAGCGAATGACGAAGACGATGACGGACAGGCAGCGTCGCGAATTCCTACAGCTGGCCGTCGGGGGCGCGCTTGCGGCTTCGCTGGCGCCGTCCGACTCGACGCCGGTCGCCGCCGAGCCGCTGGGCAAGCCCGTTCCCTTCGCCGCCGACGCGGTGCTGAAAATGGCGGTCGAACTGGCTTCGAAGCCGTTCAAGGGGCCCGAGGCGCCGGCGCTGCCAAGCGTCTTCTCAGGCCTCACCTTCGAGCAATACGCGGCGATCCGGCGCGTGCCGGGCACCGCGATCTGGAGCGATCAGAAGCTTGGCTTTTCCCTCGAGCCACTGCATCGTGGCTTCGTTTACACGACGCCAATCGGGATCAACATTGTCGAAAACGGCATGGCGGAGAAGGTGATTTACGACGCCTCTAATTTCGACTTCGGGCCGTTGAAGCCTGCGGCTCCAGTCGGCGACCTCGGCTTTTCCGGTTTGCGCATTCTCAAGTCGTCGGACCAGGGCTTCGAAGATGTGGCGATCTTCCAGGGCGCGACTTTTTACCGCGCGAGAGCCCACGCCCAGCCCTTCGGCCTGACCGCGCGCGGCCTTGCAATTCGGACCGGCGACGACCCGGGCGAAGAATTTCCGCTGTTCCGCGAGTTCTGGATCGAAAAGCCCGTTCCGGCGGCGAACACGCTCACCGTCCAGGCCTTGCTCGATTCTGCGAGCGTCACTGGCGCCTTTCGCTTTACGATCCGTCCTGCGGACACCACCATCATCGACACCGAGATGACTCTCATTGCACGGATGGCGGTCGACAGACTGGGGCTCGGGGCTATGGCCGCGGCCTATCTTTTCAGCCCGCTCGATCATCGGCGCCCCGACGACGTGCGCGCGGCAGCCCATGAGACGACTGGATTACAAATCCTGACCGGAAAAGGCGAGTGGCTCTGGCGGCCGGTGTCCAATCGGGAGACCCTACAGATCTCGGCCTTTACCGACGTGAACCCACGCGGCTTCGGTCTTTTACAGCGCAACCGGTCCTTTGACGCGTTCTACGACGATGAGACGCATTGGGAATTGAAGCCTTCATTGTGGATTGAGCCGATCGGCGATTGGGCCGAGGGCGATCTCCATCTTCTCGAAATCCCGGCCAACTCGGAGACCAATGAGAATGTGATCGCCCAGTGGCGACCGAAAACGGGCATGAACGCCGGCACGAGTCTGTCGATGGCCTTCCGGCAGTTCTGGTGCTGGTCGCCGCCATCGAAGCCACCGCTTGCCTCCTGCGTGTCGTCGCGACGCGGCAAGGCCGGTAACCACCAGCGCTTCGCGGTCGAGATGGCTGGCGACATGTTCGCCGACCCGGCAAAGGCGGCGGCGACGACTGCCGACGTTCAAGCTTCTCCCGGCAAGATCGTATTTGTGTGGGTTTTTCCCTATAAGGACAGGCATTCCGTGCGCGTGGTGTTCGATCTTGACCCGGGATCGGAAACGTCTTCGGAGCTGCGGCTGACGCTGAAGTTCGACAACCAACCGGCGAGCGAGACATGGCTCTACCGTTGGACAGCCTGACGCTCACGGCCTCCGACGTCGAGCCAGAGGACACCGGCTCGTCGCTCGGCGCCTCGATGCCCGGCTTTGCGCCGCTCGCCATGCCGGCGCAGTCGTTCAGACGCTTCTCACGCCGCGACCGCCGCGCGCTGATCGCGCCGGACCTCGCGCGATCGCCGATCTTGACCCGTCTCGCCGTATTCGGGGGCGCAGTGGCGCTCACCGCCTATGGCGCCTACGAGATGTTCAAGGTCGTCTCGATCGGCCCGATCACGCCACTGGAAGGGGTGATCGCCGCCTTGTTCGTCATCACCTTCTCCTGGATCACGCTCTCATTCACGTCGAGCCTCGTCGGCTTTGTCTGGCTCCTCGCTCACCGCGGCCCCCGCGCACCCCCGCCATGTCTCGGTGAGCGAACAGCGGTCGTGATGCCGATCTACAACGAGGCGCCTTCACGCGTGTTCGGCGCTATGCAGGCTATCTTCGAGGACGTCGAACGCACCGGCCAGGCCCATGCGTTCGACTTCTTCTTCGTCTCCGACACCACCGACCCCAACGTCTGGATCGCGGAGGAGCGGGCGTTTCTGTCGATGCGCACGCGTCTGCCGCAGGCCCGCCTCTATTATCGGCGACGGCGCAAGAATTGGAGCCGCAAGGCCGGCAACATCGCCGATTTCGTCACCCGTTGGGGCGGCCGTTACCCGCACATGGTCGTGCTTGACGCGGACAGCTTGATGACGGGGGAAGCGATCGTGGGCCTGGCGGCGGCGATGGAGGCGGACCCCGACGCCGGCATCATCCAAAGTCTGCCGCTCATCGTCAACCGCAACACGATGTTCGCGCGCCTCCAGCAGTTCGCCGCCCGAATCACCGGCCCCGTCATCGCCGCGGGCTTGAGCGCCTGGATGGGACATGAGGGCAATTACTGGGGCCACAACGCGATCATCCGCACGCGCGCGTTCGCCGATCATTGCGGATTGCCGGACCTGCGAGGCAGACCGCCGTTTGGCGGCCACATCCTGAGCCATGATTTCGTCGAGGCGGGGCTCATGCTTCGCGCCGGATACACCGTCTACATGCTGCCCAATCTCGGCGGCTCTTACGAAGAGAGTCCGCCCTCGCTGATCGATCTTTCAGCGCGCGACCGGCGATGGTGCCAGGGCAATCTCCAGCACGCGCGCATCATCGGGGCCAGAGGCTTCACCCTGGCGACGCGCCAGCATCTCGTCAACGGGATCATGGGCTATCTCGCCTCCCCGCTCTGGATGGCGCAGTTGCTGGTCGGCATCGTGCTGGTGCTGCAATCGCACTACATCCGGCCCGAGTATTTCACCAAGAGTTTCTCCTTGTTTCCCGCCTGGCCGCGCTTCGACTATGAGCGCGCGCTGCAGCTCTTCGAGGTGACGATCGGCGTCCTGCTTGCGCCCAAGTTTCTCGGCCTCGTCATTGCGCTGATAGAACCCAGGACGCGTCGAGGCTCGGGCGGCGCCCTTGCGCTCGTCGCCTCGACGATCGTCGAGATCGTCTTCTCCGCCGCCTTTGCCGCGATCATGATGCTGATCCAGTCCGGATCCGTGGCGCAGATCCTGTCGGGACGAGACACCGGCTGGAATCCGCAGCGGCGCGACGACGGCTCGATCCCGTTCAAAAGCATTGCGCGGCGCCATCGCGCGCATACGGCATTGGGCGTCATCACGCTGTTCGCCGCGATGCTGATCTCGCCCTCCCTGATCGTCTGGATGTCGCCGACGATCTTCGGACTCATCTTCGCCATTCCGCTCTCCTGGGCGAGCGGCAATTTGTCGCTCGGTCTGGGCATGCGCCGGTTCGGACTTCTGCGCACGCCGGAGGAGACGTCGCCGCCCGCTGTCGTCGAGCGCTCCAACGCGCTTGCCGCGGAACTCGCCGTGAGCGGGGGCGATGATGACGACGCGCTGCAGGCGATCTGGGCGGACGCCGGCCTGCGGGCCGCCCACGAATCCTTCCTCGCCGAGACCCCTCGCCGGCGGCGCGGCGACATCGATGTCGAGACCGCCGTCGCGGCGGCGAAGCTCAATGACGCTCAGACGCTGGAAGACGCCCGCGCCTGGCTCAACTCACGCGAACGGCTCGCCGTCCTCAATGACCGGGCGCTGATCGCCATGCTGGCTCGCCTGCCGAACGCCGCGGCCAAGTCGAACGCCGAGGTGCAGCCGAACGCGGCCTGAAGGGCTCCGCTTGCTGGCGCCCGGGCAGGCCGCCGTCCGACTGCCGTTAACGAGTCCGTTTTGAGCGATTCCAGGGCTTTGCGGCGCGATTTGCGAGTCTCTCCCGCGTCGGTGGCGGGTGGTGAAACAGCGTATTAACATATAATTAATGATAATTATAAACTGAGGCCAATCGCCCTCAATCCTTCCGCAGCGGCTGCGTGCGGTTGAGCGCGGTGATCGACAGGAAGCCGCCGATCCATGAGCCGATCGCCGCAAACAGCACATAGACCCAATTCGACGTGTAGCTGATGACGGCGAAGGCCGCGAGCAGATACCAGATGCTGCTCCAGCTTGCCGCCGCGAACCGCCTACGTGCGGAAACGGCGGCGTTGAATTGCACATAGATGGCGTCGGTGAAGGCCGTGGTGATGACGACTCCCCCGGCGATCAGCGGATCGATGGTCGGCAGAATCATTGTTTCCCCCCACAGTCTGAGCGCCGCGCCATTTCCCGCTGAACAAGCGCGGGTGCGAAACGTGATCAAACCTCCATCGAGCGCGGGTCCGGCATAAGCTCCCCGGCCATCGGCGGCGCGCGAAACGGGCGGTCGAACAGCGGAAACAGGACGAGTCCGGCGATAAAGCCGCCGACATGAGCGACCCAGGCGACCGGCATGTCCGAGAAGGCGAATATTTGAGCGCCGGCGCCGAAAATGAAATTCGTTCCGAACCAGATCAAAATGAAGATGAGCGACCGACTCTCCATAAAGACGCCGCCGAGGCTGGCAGCCGGAACCGTCTCGATCTGAGGCCGACTTGTCGAGCCGTACGCTCCGAGCGGCGCCCCCGGCTGAAACATGAATCGGGTCGCCGCGCCCATGAGGCCGGAATCCGATCCCGACGCGCCGATAAGCGGGGAGAAATCCATGGGCGAAATCGCCCAATGGGCGAGCGCGCTGGCGATTGCGGTCACCGCCATGAACAGAAGAAACCGCGTCGAGCCGAACCGGCGGGCGATCGGCGGTCCGAACGCGACCAGCCAGACCGAATTCAGCAACACGTGCGTCCACGACCCGTGCATGAAGGCGTAGGTCAGCACCGTCCACAGCTTGGCGCCGCCGCCCATCACATGCAATTCCCGGATCTGTCGCGCCTGCTGGAGCGCGGCCGGGTCGGTGTTCACCCGCTTGATGAGATCGATCAACCGATCCGGCCAGATGGCGATGGTCAGCCGGCCCGGAATGAAGGCGTAATCCCGGATGATCCGGTCCTGGATCGCCACCGGAGCCCAGTTGAAGGCCGCATAGATGCCGATGAGAACGGCGATGAGGCCAAGGACCACAATTGGCGCGTCGAACATCGGTTCGCGGCGGCGCGCGATCCGGCGCGGTTCGTTTGCGCTCATACCCGTCTCAGCCTTTCGGTCGCCAACTCCGACGCCCCGCTTGTCGAAGCCGGGACCGACGCAGGATGGTCCGCTCCTGGATACCCGCCTGAAAGACAAGTCTAAACTGGCGCTCCGGCTTTGGCGAATTTTGATCCGCCCGACCGGTGGACAGACGCCATCGGCGCCGAACATATGGTTGCCGGTCGGACGGAATGCGCTTAATCGCGCTCCCCATGACGACTCACATTCCCGCCGACGCGTTAACGGACTTCTGCGCCGAGATTTTCGCTTGCGCCGGCTGTGATCCTGAAGAGGCGGGCCGGGTCTCCGCCTCGCTCGTCGACTCCAACCTCACCGGCCACGACAGTCATGGCGTCATCCGCGTTCCACGTTATGTCGATTGGATGCGCACGGGCGACCTCGTTCCCAACCAGTCGCTCGAACGTGTTGTTGACACGCCCGTCATCGGCGTCGTCGACGGCCGCTTCGGCTTCGGTCAGACGA
This sequence comes from Roseiarcus sp., assembly GCA_036510135.1. GTDB lineage: Bacteria > Pseudomonadota > Alphaproteobacteria > Rhizobiales > Beijerinckiaceae > Roseiarcus. The sequence continues at coordinate 12,062 of DATCEJ010000643.1, forward strand.
TGGCGCCGATGGCCGTCGACATTGGGGTGGAGAAGGCGAAAGCGACCGGCCTTTCCGCAATCTCGCTGCGCAATTCCGGCCACGTCGGCCGCGTCGGCGAGTGGGCCGAGCGGGCCGCGGCGGCTGGACTCATCTCGATCCATTTCGTCAACGCGGCAGGCTCGATCCTGGTCGCGCCGTTCGGGGGCCTCGAGCGGCGGCTGTCGACGGCGCCGTTCTGCGTCGGCGTTCCGCGCGAGGGCGCCCCGCCCGTCGTGCTCGATTTCGCAACCTCGCTGGTCGCCGAAGGCAAGGTCAATGTCGCAAGCCACGGTGGCAAGACGCTGCCGCCCGACGCTTTGATCGGGCCAGACGGCGCCTTCTCCGGCGACCCCGCGCTGATCTATGGGCCGCTGGAGGGAACGCGCGACCACACCCGCGGCTTGGGCGCGATCCGGGCCTTCGGCGAGCACAAGGGCTCCGGCCTCGCCCTGCTCTGCGAGCTCCTGGGCGGGTCGCTCACCGGCAATGGCGCGACCGAACCGGATCGCAAATTCGCCAACGGCATGTTCTCGCTCTACCTTGACCCCAGCCAAATCGATCCCGCGCATGTCTTCGACGCCGACATGACGCGCTATCTCGATTGGTTCAGCCAAGCGAAAGCGATCCCTGGCCAGGCGATCCTGACGCCTGGCGAACCCGAGCGCGCGAGCCGCGCAAAGCGCACGCGGAGCGGCGTGCCGCTCCCGGACCAGGCCTGGGCGTTGATCAAGGCGACGGCGCGAAGCGTTGGCGTGAACCGGGACCTCTCGTTCTGATCGCCTTCGCCTCGCGTTCGTGCATGTGCCGATTCTGGACCAGCTGTCGCAGTTTCAGGGTTGGCCAAAGGGTAACCGTGAGCGCGCGCGTCCCGTGACGCTTACCGCGTCCCTTCCGAAACGAAATGGCATGGTCCCTGCCTCATCTCAGGCAAGCCCATGCCAAAAGATCAATTGCGTCCCATTCCGGGACGGAGTGCGGGATCGGGTCGCGGAGAATTCAAAAGTGAAGCTCGCTGCCACGATCGAACTCTTTGCCTACTGGAACCGATTGCGCGGCGCACGCAGCGCGCCCGAACGCAACGATGTCGACCCCGGCGCGATCCGCGGCGTGCTGGCCGACACGTTCGTGCTCGACTTCGACGCTCGGCGCGGCTTTCCGTTTCGGATCTCGGGCTCCAGAGCCAACGCGCTTTTCTTGAGGGAGCTGCGGGGCTTTTCGTTCTTGGATCTGTGGCGGGACGCCGATCGCGAAGAAATCGATTCGATTCTTCATTGTATCGCCGACGAGGCGCAGCCCTTCCTTATCGGCGCCGAGGCCCGGCCGCCCAATCTTGACGCAGTCGACGTCGAAATCATTCTCATGCCCCTCCGTCATCATGGGCTGACTCATGCCCGCGTCCTTGGCGGCCTTGCGGTTCATTCCGCGCCTGCATGGATCGGCCTGCGCGGCGCGGGGCCAATCGCGCTCACCTCGCTGCGCGCGCTCGATCCGCCGACGCGGGAGCGGCGGGCGCCGGAGGGCGCGGCGCCCATCGATTTCTCGCTCCGCGATATGCCAAGGCGCTACAAACATTTGTTTGTCTATTCCGGCGATCGACCCGCGACCTGACGTTTGGGCATGCGAAGCGCGTAAGAGCGCCTTAATCCCTAAGGTTCATGGTGAGCGCGCAAATCGGCCGGCGCGTGTGCGATTCCTGAGGGGCTCAAGAATCGCGCCCGGTCGGCGCCAGAGAATCCAAGGAGCACGCCGCCATGGGCGCATTGGCATGGAAACTCTCTGAGCCGACGGAAGCGGAGCGGCGACACGACCAGCGCGTCGAGGTCTGCCTGCTGGGACGATTCATGCGTTCCGATCGCCAGGAGTTCGATTGCGAATCGATCGACGCCTCTCCGAATGGCGTCGCCTTCACCTCGGACGCCGGAGTTCAGATCGGCGAACGTATCGTCGCCTATCTCAACCAGATCGGCCGAGTCGAGGGACGGGTCGCGCGGATCTTTCCCAGCGGATTTGCGATCCGCATGAACGTGCCGCCCGCCAAGCGCGACAAGCTGGCCAGTCAACTGGCGTGGCTCGCCAACCGCCAGGCGCTTGGCCTGGCGCAAGACCGCCGGCATGAGCGCATCGCGCCGCGCGACCGCTACACGATCCTGCAGCTCGACAACGGACGCGAATACACCGCGACCCTGATCGACATCTCGATGTCGGGGGCGGCGCTCAACGTCGATTGTGAGCCCCCGATCGGCGCCCGCGTCGTTGTCGGCGCAACGCCGGCAGAAGTGGTGCGCCACGTCAATTGCGGCATCGCGGTTGAATTCCTGAGCCCCTTGCCCGCTGACGAATTCGGCGAAAGCACGACGATCTGATTCAGCGGCGCTGCGCGTCACTGCCCCGGATCGATCGGCTTCAATCCCACCGCGAACCGGCGCCAATTGCCGACATATCCCGTAGCGGCCTGACGCAACTTGGCCACCGCTGCCTCGTCCAGCGTACGGATCGCTTTGGCAGGCGACCCCACGATGAGAGAATGATCGTCGAAGGTCTTGCCCTCGGTCACAAGCGCGCCGGCGCCGACCAGGCAGCCGCGACCGATCCTCGCGCCGTTGAGCACGATTGCGCCCATGCCGATCAGCGAGCCTTCGCCGATCGTGCAGCCGTGCAGGACCACGTTATGGCCAATCGTGCAGTCTTCGCCGATCGAAAGTGGAAACCCCATGTCGGTGTGGAGCGTGCAGGATTCCTGAATGTTGGCGCGCGCGCCGATGTTGATCGGCTCATTGTCGCCGCGCAGGACAGCGCCGAACCAGATGCCGACATCGAGGCCAACCACGACATCGCCGATCACGCTGGCGTTTGGCGCGATCCAGAAGAAGCCATCAGGCGGCAGCGTCGGCCGGCGGCCATTCAGTGAATAGAGCGGCATGGGCGCGGCCTCCACGCGGGTCGGAACAGACGGCGCCGGGCGCGCCTCGGGCGAGGCTATTCCTCACCGTCGAGATCGACGTCGAGAATCGCCATCTGCAGCGTGTAGCTCGACGCCTCGGGATCGTCAGCAGAGACGACACCGAGAAAATCGGGGCCATTGTTGAGTTCGACCGAGTCCGTTTTCTTCAACCGCCCGGCAATCGTCAATTTGTCGTTCTCGAACAAGCGGCGAAGATAGTCTTGCAGCACGGGACGTCCAACCGGCACTTTCATCTCAAATGCGAACGAGCGGTCGCCGTCCTCGTCGTCGACCGTGATCGTCCCGAGCCTCCGTTCGCCAAGCAACACGTCCGCCGCCTCGCCCGATTTTGAATTCGGCGCGACCTGAAGCGTCGGCGCGCCAAAGGAGCGGCGCAGGAACTCACGCAGTTTCACGATCTCGGCTTTGTCCATGGCCCCTCTCCGGCTCGCAAGCCGCGAGGCTTGGCACGAACAGAGGCGGCGTTGCAATATGCGACGTGAACAACAATCCTTATTTTTCAACAAGGATGGAGCCGACCCGCTTCGGGCGCGGCCAATCGACGACCGCAGCTCCCGATGGCGTCAGCACTCTACGCTTCGAGCGCCTTTTCGGCGAGGATCTGGTTCATGTCACGAGCCGGCTCGGCGCAGCCCGCTTCACCGACGATGCGCGCCGGAACGCCGGCGACCGTCTTGTTGTGCGGGACCGGGTGAAGCACGACCGAGCCCGCCGCAACCCTCGCGCAATAACCAATCTCGATATTGCCGAGGATCTTCGCTCCCGCTCCGATCAAGACGCCATGGCGGATCTTGGGATGACGGTCGCCCGTCTCCTTACCAGTGCCGCCAAGGGTCACACCCTGCAGAATGGAAACGTTGTCCTCGATCACCGTCGTCTCGCCGATCACGAGGCTGGTTGCATGATCGAGAAACACGCTCTTGCCGATGCGCGCGGCAGGATTGATGTCGACGCCAAACACAGCCGACGCGAGGCTTTGCAGGCTTAAGGCGAAATCGCGCCTGCCCGCCTTCAAGAGCCAATGGGACAGCCGGTAGGCCTGCAGCGCCTGAAAGCCTTTGAAATAAAGCAGCGGCTCGATCATCCGCAAGCACGCGGGGTCGCGATCCGCGACCGCCATGATGTCGGCGTGGAACGACTCGCCGATCGAGGGATCCCGCGCGATTGCTTCCTCGAAGGTTTGCCGGATCAGCGCTGCGGGAAGATCGCGATGATCAAGGCGTGAGGCGACGCGATGCGACACCGCGGCTTCGAGCGTATGGTGGTTGAGAACGTTCACCGAGAGAAAGAGCGCGAGCTCCGGCTCGCGTCGTAAAGCTTCTTCCGCTTCCTGTCGGATGCGGGCGAACAGGGGATCGGCGCCTGCGATTCCAACGACCCGGGCGGTCAAACCTTGCGCCATGACGAAGCTCCCAAACTCGGCTTACTTGGGGGCACTTTAACACAGTCCCAACCCGCGGCGAAGGCCGCCGCGGGTCTCATGCGCCCGTATTTTCCTCACGAGCGAATTCACAAGAAAACTCAATATCTCAGCACCGACCTCAATTCTGACAATCGGTACTCTGTCGCGTCATGCTCTCGCCCGTGTTGTTGTTTTGGGTCGTCGTGGTGCGGGTGTTGCAAGGACCGCCCGGACCTGGCTCGACAACCACAGGGCGAGGATTCGACGCCGCGCCGCC
>DATCEJ010000644.1:0-2990 GCA_036510135.1 Roseiarcus sp.
TCCGAGCATCTGCCGCAGCCAATCGGTGACGACTTCCTCGATTTCCGTCACCGCCGGGCTCGATTGCCAGGAGAGGCCGATCACGCCGAGCCCAGTGCTGACGATGTCGGCAAGAATTCCTGAGGGAAGCGCGTTGGCGGGAAAATAGCCGCAGAAACGCGGATGCTGCCAAAGCGACAAGCCGGGAACGACGACGCGATTGAGATCTTCGATCACGGCGCCGAATTCTTCAGGCTCGTTCGGTGGCGCGGAGGGCAGGGCGTCACGAATTTCGCCGGGCTTGGTCTTTGCCATGACCGGGCGATCGGCCATGCTCTCATGATAGTCGGCCAGCCAATCGATGAGCTCATGGCCGTAACGGCGGAATTCTTCAGGAGACACGAGCGGCCTTGCGAGGTTGACGATGAGGATGCGAGGGCAAAGGGGTGCCTCGCCCGGGGGTTGCCGTCAACGGGCGCCCTTGCGGGGCGCCGCGACCCAATGACAATGGGAAGGCGTGTCCACCCCATGGCGGACGCCTGAGCGGTCCCGGTTGGCGAACCGGAGACCGAAGCCAGTCCGGCGAAATCTCGCTTCGGAGACTCCAATGGCGGATGAAGTAGCCCGGTTGACCGGCGTCTGGATCTTGCGCGCGGCTTATGTCGAACTCGTCGACACGAAAGAAAAGGCGTTCCCCTTCGGCGACAACCCGCGCGGCGTGCTCATACTGGACGAGGGCGGCCGGATGGCGGCGATTATCACCCCTGCGCTCCAGCCGGACGACGCTCCTCCACCGCCGCGAAAGTTTGCCGCCTATTCCGGTCGCTATCGGATCGAACCCGGCGGCCGGTTTGTCACCGATGTCGATATCGCGTGGCTTCCGACCTGGCTCGGCACGCAGCAAGGCCGGAATTTTTCTTTTCACAACGGCGAACTTCACATTGCCACTGACCCCGCGGCCTTCGAATGGCTCGGCGGCGCGGTTGGGGTCGGCATCGTCACCTTGGCGCGCGAGGATGCAGGTGGATGACCTCAGGCGCGCCGGTTTTCACGCCGCGCATTCATCAGGCCGACGAGCGCTTCCGGCGTCGTAACCGGGAGAGAGCAGGTCTGTCCCTGACAGAGCATGGCGATCGGCGCCTCCGCGCGCGGCAGATCGTCGCGCGGCGATCCGTTCGGCCATACGGTTCGGTCGAGGCGCAGCACAGTCAGCGAAGGGTCGGGCGCGCGCAATGCGGCCGCGGCGAGCGCTCGGGCCGCCGGATCGTCGAGCGGGCCGTCGATGACGACCGAGCCGCCGCGCGCCAGCATGTCGGCGCTCATCAGCGTCAGCGGACTGCCGCCGAGCCCCTCGGGGAGTCCGGAGACCGAGCGGATAAGCGCCTCGGCCGCCTCGCCCCAGCGCGCTTCGTCGGTCAGATGCCAGAGGCGGACGAACGTCTCTGCGAGAAGCCCGATTCCGGAGGGGGTCGCGCCATCATGCGCCTGGCGCGGACGTGCGCCCGGCACGTCGGCGGCGTCGCTCGCGGTGAGAAAGAACCCGCCCGCGCCGTCGCCGAACAGATCGATGGCCTCGCCCGCCAAACGGCGTGCGGCTTCGAGGTCGCCGGGCTCGCCGCTTGCCTCGAATAAGCCAAGCGCCGCGCGGGCCATCGAAGCATAATCATCAAGGAGCGCGCGCGCGCCGGGATGGCCCTCGCGCCAGGCGTGCAGGAGCCGCCCGTCGGCGCCGCGGAGCTTCGTCAGGATGAAATCGAACGCGGCGCGCGCTGTTTGCAGCCACGCCGGCTCGCCGAACATTGCGCTGGCGCGGGCGAGCGCGGCGATGGTCAGGCCGTTCCAGTCAGCCAGCACCTTGTCGTCGCGGCCAGGCCTCGAACGCGACTCACGCAAAGCGAAGAGTTTGGCGCGCGAGGCGGCGAGGTCGGCCTCCTCGTCAGGCGAACCGCGCGGAATGATGCGACGCAACACGGTGCGGTCTTCCCAATTGCCGCCGCGCGTCACATCGTAGGCGGCCTTGAAACGCTTCGCGGCGTCGCCCAGCACGGCGTCGACCTCGTCCTCGCCCCAGACATAGAACAGACCCTCTTCGCCGTCCTGATCGGCGTCGAGCGAGGCGGCGAAAGCGTCGCCAACCCGCATCTCGCGCATGAGCCACTCGACCGTCTCATGCGCCCGTTCGGAGAATGTCGGATCCGGCCACAGGACATGAACGAGCGCCAGCAATTCGAGGATTTGCGCGTTGTCGTAGAGCATCTTCTCGAAATGCGGCACGAGCCATATTGCGTCGGTCGAGTAGCGCGCGTAACCCCCGCCGAGATGGTCGTAGATACCGCCAGCGTTCATGGCCTCCAGCATGGCGCGCAAGGCTTCGCCGAAGGACGGATCGCCACGGCGGAACATCTCGTTCCAGAAGAAGCGAAAGATCGGCGCATTGGGGAATTTCGGCGCGCCGCCTATGCCCCCATGGGCCGGATCGACGGCGCTCTTCAACGCGTCCCCGACGCGGGTGAGGTCGGCTGGCGAGATTCCGGGACCCGCGTTCAACTCGGAGAGTTTCGCCAGATGGTCGGCGAGGGTGAGGCCCCGGCCCTCCATCTCATTGCGCTGTGTGCGCCAGGAGGTGGCGATCGATTGGATAACCTGCCGGAACGAGGGCCGGCCATAGCGCGGCTCGGGCGGCCAGTAAGTTCCGCCGATCATCGGCTTGCCGTCCGGCGTGAGAAACATGGTGAGCGGCCAGCCGCCCTGCTGGCCGAGCGCATGGAGCGCGGTCATGTAGATGTGGTCGATGTCCGGGCGCTCCTCGCGGTCGACTTTGATGTTGACGAACAACTCGTTCATGAGACGAGCCGTCTCGGCGTTCTCGAACGACTCGTGCGCCATCACGTGGCACCAGTGGCAGGCGGCGTATCCGATGGAGAGCAGGATCGGGCAGTCGCGCCGCTTGGCCTCGGCCAGAGCGTCGGCGCTCCACGGGCGCCAATGCACGGGGTTGCCTGCGTGCTGCA
>DATCEJ010000645.1:0-5684 GCA_036510135.1 Roseiarcus sp.
CTTCTGCCTTCAGAGCTCCAAGCGGGGCTCGCCCACCCGGAGCGGCTGTTTGTCGCCCATCCCTACAATCCGGTTTACCTCTTGCCCCTGGTCGAGATCGTTGGCGGCAGGGCGACGACCCGGGCGACCATCGACCGCGCCCGCGCAATTCTTGACGTCATCGGCATGAAGGGCGTGGTCATCGCCCGCGAGATCGAGGCTTTCGTCGGCGATCGGTTGCTCGAAGCGCTCTGGCGCGAGGCGCTCTGGCTGATCAAGGATGACATTTGCGACGTCGAGACGCTCGACGACGTGATCCGCTATTCGTTTGGCCTGCGTTGGGCGCAAATGGGCCTGTTTCAGACCTACAGCATTGCAGGTGGCGAAGCCGGCATGCGCCATTTCCTCGCCCAGTTCGGCCCCTGCCTCAAATGGCCGTGGACTAAGCTCACCAACGTCGTCGGCCTCGACGAGGCGCTGATCGAGAAGATCGCCGCTCAGTCGGACAAACAGGCTGCTGGCCTCTCCATTCGCGAGCTCGAGCGGATCCGCGACGAGAACCTCGTCCGCATCCTGCAATCGCTGAAAACGGGTCACGACGGCCAAGGTTGGGGAGCCGGAAAGTTGCTTGCTGAGTTCGAGGACCGCCTTCGCGCGAGCGCGCCGCCGCCGGCCGCTCCAATCTGAGGCGATTCCTCCCCTCCTTGGGGGTTGCCGGCGTCACCAGACCGCTTGAGCGCGAGGACCAAAAGACCGGTCCAGCTTCACGCGTGACAGCCCAAGCCGAGCATCCGGAGAGACTGCCCAAAGGGCGGCCCTCCCGAAGATCGACTCTTTGTTATCAGACAGGTGCGGGGCGCCGGCGAACTCGTCCGTAGCCGGAGAATCCGAGCCCGGCGAAGCCGATCGCCATCGCCCGAGTGGAACGCTCGGGCACTCCCGCTACAGCGACCGTGACACTCTGACCACCGCTTACCGTAGCCCTGCTTCCAAGAGCAAGGCGGTGACGCACGACGCCGGTTCTGAGCCCGACTGAGGTCGTGACGGCGCCGGAACCGCCATCAACGGTCCAACGGTTGAACTGACCGGCGCCGGCCAACGGCGGATCGAAGGACATGGTCGGCGCGCCCTAAGGCGAAACCGGAATCAGCTTGCCGACAAAAACCGGCGTTCCCGACGGCTGCCCAGTCGGCGATCCGCCGGGCGGCTCGATCGTCACTGCGTAGGTCGCGCCTGCGACGACGGCAGGATCGTATGCAGACAGGCTCGCGCCGCGCGGCGTATCCCCGATCAACCCGAGCGAGCGCGGCGCGCCGAGTTTCGCGTCAATGATCCAAAGTTCATACGCCTTGCCCGGGGGAGCTTGCGCCGCGACCGGTCGAACCGTGAGCTCCTGCTTGTCAAGATTGACGGTCACCTCGATGGCCGGCGAAGCCAAGTCTTTCTGCAGGATCGCAACATACTCATGCGGAGCGGACCGCCTGCTCGTCTCGCGGGCGACAACTCCGATCGCCAGCACGCCGGCGAACAGCGATGCGGCGATCGCCATGGCGCGCCAGCGCCTGATGCTGCGCTCAAGGTCGACAATCGTCCCATTCCCCAGCAAGTCGGGCGCCGCGCCTCGAATGCGCGCCTCGATCGCGGGCAGAAGGTCGCGCGGCGGCTCGATCTCCGGCGTTGCCTCCGCGAGCGGCGCCAAGCGCTCCTCCCAGGCGCTGATCGCCTCGTCGAGCTCGGGCTCGCGCAACCGCCGCGCGGCCAGTGTCGCCCGCTCGCTCGCGTCGAGTGTGCCGAGCGCATATTCGGCCGCCGCGAAGTCGTCGTCGGGCGAGATCGTCATGGCGTGAGGCAGTCCCTGAGCTGCGCAAGACTGCGATGAAGCCAGGTCTTGATCGTCGGCACAGGCCGCCCGAAGCGCTTGGCGAGCGCGTCGCGGCTTAGGCCGCGGTAATAGGCGAGCAACACGACCGCGCGCTTCTCCTCATCCAACGCCTTCAGACAATCGACCAGCGCCGCGAGGCCCTCGGAGCGTTCACGCGCGGCAAGCGGATCGATTTCCTCAGCCGCAGGTTCGAAGCCGTCCGCCTGGTCCTCCAGCGAGGCTGGGCGCACGCGCCGCACCTCGTCGAGAGCGCGATTGCGGGCGATGGTCGCCATCCAGGCAAGCGGCGAGCCCTTACGGGGATCGAATTCGCCAGCCTTTTCCCAGATGCGCACATAGACCTCCTGAAGCGCATCCGCGGCCGCGTCGCCTCTCGTAAGTATACGGGCGACAACCCCATAGAGTTTCGCATTTGTCTGCCTGTAGAGCGCCGCAAACGCGGTCGCATCGCGCGTAGCGATACGGCTTAAGAGATTGCTAAGATCTTCGCCGGCCCCAGTCGGCGCCTGACCGCCTGGCGCTCCTCCCCGGATCGTCATTCCGGCATCCTAGAGAGCCTCCGGCGCGGGCGCAAACGGCGCGCCCCAGCCAACGCGAAAAAAGGGGCGGGCGCTAATGGCGCCCGCCCCGGCTGCTACCCCCATGAGCCGTAGGAGGAGGGCTCAGCTCGGCAGCAGAACTTTGTTGATGACCTGAATGACGCCGTTCGATTGCATCACGTTCGGGATCGTGACTTCGGCCTTGTCGCCCTTGGCGTCGATGACCCAAAGGTGGCCCGCGCCCCGCTCAAAAGTAAGCTCCTCGCCCTGGACCGTCTTCATCATCGCTTTGCCGCCGCCCTGCTTGATCATAGCGTCGATGTCGGCTTCCGTGAGCCGGCCCGGCACGACGTGATAGGTAAGAACCGTGGTCAACATTTGTTTGTTTTCAGGCTTCAATAGGGTGTCGACCGTGCCCTTCGGCAGCTTGGCGAAGGCCTCGTTGGTCGGCGCGAAGACGGTAAACGGGCCGGCGCCTTCCAGCGTGTCGACGAGGCCGGCCGCCTTGACCGCAGCGACAAGCGTCGTGTGATCCTTCGAGTTGACGGCATTTTCGATGATGTTCTTCGACGGATACATCGCCGCCCCGCCGACCATCTTGGTCATCTCGGCAAAGGCTGGCAGGGTGTAAGAAGGCGCGGCGAGGGCAATTCCGGCGGCGAGCGCGGCGGCGCAATACAAAAGCTTGGCGTTCATGTGTGTCTCCTTGAGTCGTTTGAACCGACTGTGGTTTCGTCCGCCTTCGATTGGCGTAACAGTGTTACGGAGCAGCCCCTGTGCGGTTTCAGGCCCGTGCAAAAAAATGCGCCAAACAAAAATCACGATTCCCGCGCGAAACACCGGGCCAAATGGGAACGTATTGAGGGCCAAGGCCTAAACTCGGGTACTGGAGACCGAATTGACGTCACTTTCTTCCGCCCTGCCCGCGCGCGTCGCGCCAGAGGGCCGGCTTGTTTTCAGACATTCCGCACTGGTGCGCGTCTGTCATTGGGTCAATGCGATCTGCTTTGTCGTGTTGCTGATGAGCGGGATGCAGATCTTCAACGCGAGCCCGCTCTTGACCTGGGCGCAGACGACCAATTTCGAGAGGCCCTTCTTCTCTCTCTCGGCGCGCCGAGACGATGACGGGAATACGACCGCGGGCTTAACGACGATCTTCGGACACGCTTTCAACACCACCGGCGTGCTTGGCGCGTCGCGTGGGGACGACGGCGAACTGGAAGAGCGTGGCTTTCCCGCATGGGCGACGCTGCCGGCTGATCAGGATCTGGCGATGGGGCGACGCTGGCATTTTTTCTTCGCCTGGATTCTCGTGCTCAACGGGCTCCTCTATTTCGCGAACCTTATCCTTAGCCGCCATATCCGCGACCTTTGGCCAAGCCTTGCGGATCTGAGAGCAATCCCGCACGCGATCGTTGAACACGTACGGCTCCGGTTCCCCTCGGGCGACGAGGCGCTGCGCTACAATGTGCTGCAGAAGCTCGCATACCTCAGCGTCGTGATCGCCTTTCCGATCCTCATCCTTGCGGGGCTGACGATGTCCCCGGCGGTCGATGCGGCCTTCCCGTGGCTCCTCACCCTGTTCCATGGGCGCCAGGCGGCGCGCGCCGTGCATTTCCTGCTCGCGGCTTATCTCGTTCTCTTCGTCCTCGTACATCTCGTCATGGTGGTGCTTTCTGGTCCGATCAACAACCTGCGCTCCATGATCACGGGCCGCTATCGCATCAAGGAGGCTCAGCAATGAGCGGCGAGCGTCTGATCCGCCCGGCGCCGGCGCGCTTCACCCGCCGCAAGCTTCTCATGGGCTTTGGAATTGGCGCTATGGCTGCGCCTCTTTCAGCCTGCAGCTTCGACAGCGGCTCGCCCGCGACGCTCGATATCCTGGAGAAGGCCGAGGCGCTGACCAAGGCGGCCCAGCGCGCGCTCCTCGGACCTGAAACAGCAATGGCGCCCGAGTTTCCACCCGGCGCGATCTCCGCCTATTTCAAGCCGAACGGCTCGGTCGATCCCGACGATCCTCAATATGTCGCGCTGCGTCAGGGCGGATTTAAGGATTGGAAATTGGAAGTCGGCGGCCTTGTCGAGCGGCCGATGAAGCTCTCGCTCGCTGACCTGCGCGCCCTGCCCTCGCGCTCGCAGATTACGCGACACGATTGCGTCGAGGGCTGGAGCTGCATTGGCCAGTGGAAAGGCGTCCAATTGTCATCGGTGCTGACAGCCGCGGGCCTCAAGCCGCAGGCGCGCTACATCGCGTTTTTCTGCGCCGACACGCTCGAGGAAACCCTCGACAACACCGGCCGCTATTACGAGACGATCGGGCTCATCGATGCCTTTCATCCCCAAACCATTCTTGCTTACGAGATGAATTACGAGCCGCTGAAAGTCGGGCACGGCGCACCCTTAAGACTGAGGGTCGAGCGCCAACTCGGCTACAAGATGGCCAAATACATCATGCGCATCGAGGCGATCGACGATTTCGCCAAGATCTCGCGCGGTCGCGGCGGCTTCTGGGAGGACCGCGGCTACGAATGGTACGCGGGGATTTGATCGTTGCGGTCGAAAGCCGGGATCTCGCCGTCGCTCACGCGGTACGGCTGTCTCGCGTCAACTCATCCACGCGGATGTGGGCAAGCGCGCAAAACTCGCCGTTCGGATACTTTTGGAGGTACGCCCGGATCAACGCGGGGTTGTCGCTCTCGCGAACCGACTCCCAAAACGACAATTCAATTTCCCGGTCATGCGGATCGCGCATGCTGACGGCGTCTTGCTTGATCGCCTCGAGACGAACTTGGGCAAGAGCGACGAACGCGCCTTCAGGATATTGCGCGAGATAGGCTTCGTACTCGCTGGCGAGAATGCTGTTTTTAATTGAATCCCAGAACTCGATTTCCACGGCGCGGGGGTCGGCGGCAGGCGCAATAGGCTCGCCTTCGCCTTCAGAAAGCGACGGAACATCGACCTCGACATCAGGCGACGGCGGCGCGGGCCGGTTCGATCGCGACTCTGACGCTCGCTCGTCCAGGAGCAGGCGGTAAACGCGGACAGGCTGCGCTATATTCTTGACGGTTTGCTCGCCGAGGTCTTCGAACTCAAACGGCAGTTTTTTCATGACATGATCGTGGATGCCGCGCGAGATGCAGATCCCGCCGGGATCCGCCAACCCTTCCAAACGCGCGGCTATGTTCACCCCGTCGCCGAAAATATCCCCGTCTTTCAGCATGACGTCGCCGACATTGATTCCGATGCGAAACTGCATCCGGCGTTTTTTTTCCAGTTCGTTGTTC
>DATCEJ010000646.1:0-5481 GCA_036510135.1 Roseiarcus sp.
ATTCACAAGCAGGAAGAGTTCGCGGCTCTCCAGAGCGCCTGCGCCGGCCGCCGAAATAAGCGTGAGCGGGAGAAGACAAGCGATCCAGGGGAGCGAACGGGACACCTCAGCGCTGATCTCTTCCGGCATCGAAACGAAATGCTTGAGCAAAAGTCCGCCGAATACATAGAGGACCACGCCGCCCATGATGCCGATGCCAAAGTTGAGGCCGAATGTCGTCAGTAGCACACGCGCACGGTGCGCCTGCGGTGCGTCGCGCAGCTTCGCCAGCGCGTTGGTGACGGCGCGCGACAGCCCGAGATCAAGGAATCCAAACAATCCAAGGAGGACCCATACGATTGACATCACGCCGTAGCGCGCGTCACCGATGTGGTGGAGATAGAGCGGAACGGTCACCAGCGCGACGACGATCCGGGTCATCGGCGAGATAAGATTCACGATAAAATTTATGCGGATCGGTCTTGTCGACATTTCACCTCTGCGAGCCGAGATCGCGATTAAAACTTCCGCGACGCTACAAACCTCAAACTATAGTTCGCCCGCTCGATGACTGCGGTCCCCCCTGGCGCGCGCGTTTGACCGCTCTCGTTGGCTACTCGCCTTTTTACAGTTTTGCCGCCTCTGCGCCGATCAGGTCGGACGCACTCCGCACCTGTCGTTCTTGGTCGCCCTCAAGAGGACGATCTTTCGCGGCAAACGAATTCTAAGCCCCAATCCCGCGACCGTCAAACGCTCGGCCCGAGGATAGGGCGCCCGTGCTGGCGCGAGCCTTGCGGCGAAATGGCCCTGCCAGCTACGCTCACATCATACCTTGCTATCGCTCCGCATTCACTCAATCGTCAAAGATTCGCGCTTCTTACGGTGCGGCGCGCGGCCCGCCACGCTTGACAAGGTGGGCGGCGACATGGTTCATCTTCGCCTCAATCTCAGGCCGCCGAAAGAAAACGAGGCCGCCTGGACAAGTATTCATCGATTTTTATAGATTAAGGACTTGCGCTCGTGATTACGGTAGCGGCAGTCGTCGTAACGCGGAACCGTCCAGCGCTTCTTGAACGGTGTCTCGAGGCGATTGACTCGCAGACTTACCCAGTCCGCCAGCTTGTGGTCATCGACAATGCTTCAGATGCGCCGACGCGCGAGCTCCTCGCCGGCGAGACCGAGCGTCGCGGCGCTGGCTTCCACTCAATTCGCCTGGAAGACAACACGGGCGGCGCCGGCGGGTTTCATGAGGGCATGCGCGCCGCTCTGCCCCTTTCCTGTTCCCACATGTGGCTGATGGACGATGATTGCGAACCAGAGCCCGAGGCCATGGCGGAACTGGTGGCGGCAGCGGCGATTGTCGGCGAGGACGCGGTCCTTGGCAGCAACGTCTTCGACCTGAACGGGGAAAGCATCAACGTCCAGCCCATCAGTCAGCGACCGGGCATGAACAACATGCCGCAGTACGCCCGCTATCTGGCCGACGGCCTCATAGAAATGAAGACGCTGACTTTCGTTTCGTTCCTCGTCTCAACCGACTTGGTGCGAAAGGTTGGGCTGCCTTTGAAAGAGTTTTTCATCTGGGCTGACGATACGGAATATTGCCGCCGGCTCGCCCGCTTCACCAAGCTCTATCAAGTCGGGAAGAGCAAGACGAAGCACCTGAAATCCGGAGACGCCTCTCAACGCGTGTTTGTGGAGCAGGATCCTCGCAAGATAGCGCAATATCATTGGCTTTATCGGAACAGGCTCTTCGTCAACCTCAAATACGATGGCCTGTCATCGACGGATACAATTCAATTCGTCTATAGGTCATTTAGAGACATGATCATGTCTATTCAGAGCGGCAAATTCGCGCTGGCGAAGTGCCGAACGATCCTTTACGGACTATGGTCGGGAGTCGCCTTTGCCCGGTCGATGCCGAAAAAAGAGAAGCTCGGCCTTTTGGACTGACAGGCAAACGGCGCCGCCCGTGAGGCTCCGTCTTCTCAGTGCCCCGTCAGCGGCTGCGCGAAGAATGTGGGGATATCCGCGCCTTCGGAGATGCGTTCGAGCATCGCGTCGGCCGCGGTGAGCGCCTCGCCGATCGTCACATCCATATCCAGATAGCGATAGGACCCTAGCCGTCCAACGAAGGTTACGCCGGGAGTCGCCATCGCGCGATCGACGTATGTCTTCAACATGGCTTCTTCGTCAGTCTGGCGGATTGGATAATAGGGAATGTCGTTCGGACCGCAGGACCGGCTGAATTCGCGGTACAAGATCGTGCCCTCGAACTGGTCCTTCTCCCACGGAGCGAAATGCTTGTGCTCCGTTATGCGGGTAAAGGGCGTCGCCTCGTCGCAATAATTGATGACGGCTGCGCCCTGATAGTCGCCCTTCGCTCTGAAGACCTCGAAGTCCAGGGTGCGGTAGCCGAGTCTACCCGAACTGTAGTCGAAATAGCGATCAATCGGGCCGCTGTAGACCACATGGGCGAACGGCTCGGTGAGGTCTTCGAATTTTGCGCCCAGTCGCAACTCGACGCGCGGCGTGTCCAGGATGGCGGCGACCAATTCCGTGTAGCCGCGCTCAGGCATCGCCTGATGGGGGTGGGCGAAATAGGAATCGTCAAAATTGAAGCGAAGTGGCAGCCGTTTGAGGATCGAAGCGGGCAAGCGGGTGGGATCGAGGCCCCATTGCTTGCGGGTATAGCCACGGAAAAAGGCCTCGTAGAGTTCGGGCCCGATCATGCTGAGAGCCTGTTCCTCGAAATTGGCCGGCTCCGGGATTTTCCGGGTCTTCGAGGTGACGAAAGCAGCCGCATCCTCGGGCCCCATGGCCTTGCGGAAGAATTGGTTGATGGTCAGGAGGTTGACCGGCAGCGAATAGACCAATCCCGCCGAGACCGCCTGCACACGGTGCCGGTAAGGACGCATGATTCCGAACTGTTGCACATACGCCCAGACCCGCTCGTCGGCGGTATGGAAGATGTGGGGGCCGTAGACATGAGTCATCACGCCGGTCTCGGGATCCCGCTTCGAATGGCAATTGCCCGCCACATGCGAGCGCTCGTCGACAACCAGGACCTCGTGCCCGGCTTCAGCAAGCGCGCGACCGATGACCGCGCCGCTGAATCCAGCGCCGACGATGCAATATCTCATCCCGTCGATTTCCGATTATTTTTAGGAGACGCCATTCTAGCAGGTTGTCGATGGCGTGTCCCGTCTCGCTGCGAGATAGCGCCTGGCGCTCCGAGGCGCCGAAACGCGCGAGCCATTGAAAAACTTGATGCAATCATCCAATTCACGCGCCTTGCGCGAGCAAGCCTCGACTCGATTCCCAAAATGGCTGTAGAAGCCGGGCCGGGCCTTGCGCTGGCGAGCCCCTGGAACAATGTACTCGGTTGGCCGAGAGGCCTCCCATCCGAGCAAATGGAATCCCCTGCAAATGAAACGCTTCCCAATCCGCCTGAGCCTGTCGACGCCCTTCATCGCGGTCGTGCTCGCCCTTCTCTCGCTGACCTCGATCGCGTCGCCGGCTGAGGCGGAGAGCGGGTCCGCCCGGCGCATCGACGCCTATTATCAGCAGCTGATGCCGACGCTCAAGGCGGCCGGATCGCTGAGCGTAGGCGAACGCGACCGGCGCTTCGGGCCCGCCATCAGATCCGCCTTCGACATCGGGACCATGACGAGACTGGCCTCGGGTCCCGCCTGGAGCAAGTTCTCAGGCGCCCAGCAGGCTGCGGTTCGCGACGCCTTCGCCCGGTTCCTCGTCGCCGAATATGCCCATCAGGTGAGCGACTATTCGGGCGAAAGCTTTGTCGTCGATCCGCAGACGAGCCCGGAAGCGCGCGGCGGCGGCGAAATCGTCAAGACCAAATTGCTCCAACCCGGCGGGCGGACGGTGCAGATCAACTATCTCGTTCGCGGCGGCCGCATCATCGACGTCTACCTCAATGGCACGATCAGCGATCTGGCGACCCGACGCGACGAATTCGCCTCGATCCTCGCCGGCGGCGGCGGCGCCGACGCTTTGGTCAAGACCTTGCGCGAACGGACCAACAGCTTGCTCGCCGGCTAGTCCGTCGGGCGGAACGACGTCCCGCCTTGCCGCCGTCCGCAAACGTCCTGATCGTCTGCGGACTGAAACGCGAGGCGGCGATCCTCAAGGGACCGGGACGCACGACGGTTTGTGGCGATGCGCCTACCTTGCGCTTGAGACTCGCGGAAGCGGCAAGCCTCAGGCCGGCGCTCGTGGTCAGCTGGGGTCTATGCGGCGGCCTTGATCCGCGGCTCCGTCCAGGGGACCTCGTTCTCGGCGCGGAAGTCGTCTCGGACGAGGGCGCTGTCAGAACCGACGAGGCCGTCACAGCGTCGCTGGCGCAACGACTCGGCGGCGTCGGAGAGCGGGTCGTCGTCGAACGTCTGGCGTCCTCAGATGCTCCCGTTCTGACCGCCGCCGCCAAGGCGGAACTGCGTCGCTCCACAGGAGCGGCCGCGGTCGACATGGAAAGCCTGATCGCCGGTCAGTTTGCGCTGGAACAGCGCGCCCAGTTCGCGATTCTGCGCGCGGTCGCCGACCCCGCCAGACGCGCTCTGCCGCCGCTCGCGTTGAAAGCCGTCGACGCCGACGGCGGGGTAAACGCTGTGGCCGTCATCGGAGCGCTTATCCGCGCTCCATGGCAACTCGCGGGTCTGAGCGCGCTCGCGGCCGACAGCAGGATTGCCTTCGACGCGCTAAAGCGCTGCCGGAGCCTTCTTCCGGGCCTTTTCCTCGGCCTCGGACCGGCGGATCTCTGACAGCTTCTGGGCGACATTCTTGTCAAACACGTACTGGGCCTCGCGCTGGCTGCCGAGCGGAATGTCCGGCGCCATCGGGCCGTCAGTCTTGACGCCCATGAGCGCGACGCGCGCGGCTTTCCAGGGCTTCGTCACCGTATCGCGAACGGCTGTCGCCTCGAACCCGCTATGGACCATGCAGTCGGCGCATTTCTCGTAATTGCCGGTGCCATAGGCGTCCCAATCCGTGTCGTCCATCAGCTCCTTGAAGGTCTTGGTGTAACCTTCCCCAAGCAGATAGCAGGGCTTCTGCCAGCCGAAGACGGTGCGGGTCGGATTGCCCCAGGGCGTGCAATGGTAGGTCTGGTTGCCGGCCAGGAAGTCGAGGAACATGGTCGACTGGTTGAAGGCCCATTTGCGGCCCTGATTGCCGCGCTCGAAAATCGAGCGGAAGAGCTGCTTGGTGGCGGAGCGGTTGAGGAAATGCTTCTGGTCGGGGGCGCGCTCGTAAGCGTAACCAGGCGATACCGTGATGCCGTCGACGCCGAGCTCAGTCACCGTATCGAAGAAGGCGGCGACGCGCTCAGGATCCGCGTCATTGAAGAAGGTGCAGTTGATCGTGACGCGGAAGCCCTTCGCCTTGGCCGTCTTCAGCGCCTTAACCGCTCGGTCGTAGACGCCTGGCTCGCAGACCGACTTGTCGTGCATCTCCTGATCGCCGTCGAGATGGATCGACCAGGTG
>DATCEJ010000647.1:0-11716 GCA_036510135.1 Roseiarcus sp.
GCCGAGCAAACCGACGGAAAGCGCATAGGCCGTTGAATTGTTGTAAGTCTTGATCGCGTCGAAGTTGCTTGTGACGAGAAACACCGGCCCATTGAGTCCAGCGAGGATCAACAGCCGCCCCTCGCCCGATTCCGGCAATGGTGAACCGTCGGCCTTCACCACGCCGCGGGCGGCAAAGGACGAGAGCGGCGCCGGCCACGAGGAATCGGCTGCCGTCAATGCGAATTTGGCCGGCAGGTGAACCTCGAAGCCCCAGGGCAACCCCTTGGTCCAGCCATGTTTCGCCAGATAGTTCGCGGTTGAGCCGATCGCGTCGGCTTCACTGGTCCAGATATCGCGTCGGTCATGCCGTTGAAACGCTACCGCGTAGGTTAGGTAGCTCGATGGCATGAACTGCGTCTGTCCCATTGCGCCCGCCCACGAGCCGCGCATGAGTGAGGGAGCGATGTCCCCTTCCTCAAGGATGAGCAGCGCAGAAAGCAATTCGTCACGAAAATAGTCGCCCTGAAAGTGGATGTAGGCGAGGCTGGCGAGAGAGCGAATGATATTATTCGAGCCGGCAAAGCCGCCGAAGTCTGTTTCCAGCCCCCAGACCCCCAGGATCACTGCGTCGTCAACGCCATAGAGCGCTTCCGCCCTGGCAAGCCACAGCGCTTCTGAGCGTGCTCTATCGCGGCCGCGCTCGATGCGTTCAGGCGATACGGCGCCTGTCACATAGTCCCAAATGGGACGCACGAATTCGGGCTGGGATCCCGCGCTCGCGGCGACCTTGGGATCGAAGATGGCGCCGGCGAACGCGCTGTCGAACGTGGGGCGGGAAACGCCACGCGCGTCGGCCAGCGGCCAGAGCGTTTCGATAAATTCGCGAAACGCAGCCTGTTGAGGCCCGGTGATTTTATTGTTGGCAGCGGCGCTCGCCGAAAACGCGGCGCCTGACAGCCCGAGCGCGACACTGAAGGCGCGCAGCAGGATGGAGGCGGCGCCCCGAAACGAACGGCATTGTCGGCGGATTGTGGCCATTGCCTCGAGCCGCACCCGGAGGGGTCTAGAGGGTGCGCCAAAATGCGTAAAAAGCAACCACGGCGCTAAAAGGCAGACGGAATATCAAACGTCAATTGTTGATTTCGCTCGGGCGCGGCATGGAGACGATGTTGTAGCCGGCATCGACGAAGTGGACCTCGCCCGTAACCCCTTCCGAGAGGCCCGAGAGCAGATAGACAGCGGTCCCGCCGATGTTTTCGATTGTGACCGTGCGCCGAAGAGGCGAGTGGTCTCGCTGAAAGTTGAACATGAAACGTGCGTCGGCGATTCCGGCGCCTGCCAAAGTCCGGATGGGTCCGGCGGAGATCGCGTTGATGCGAATGTTGTCGGGGCCATAGTCCGCGGCCAGATATCGCATGCTCGCCTCGAGCGCGGCCTTGGCGACGCCCATGACATTGTAGTTGGGCACGACGCGGGTCGAACCGCCAAAGGTGAGGGTCAGCATCGCCCCGCCCGAAGGCATGAGCACAGCGGCGCGTTTTGCGATTTCGGTGAACGAAAACGCCGAAATGACCATCGTGCGGGTGAAGTTCTCTCTGGTCGTGTCGGCGTAGCGGCCCCTCAGTTCACTGCGGTCGGAAAAGCCTATGCAATGGACGAGGAAATCGAGCGTGCTCCAGACCTTTGCGAGCTCGGAGAACATCGCGTCGACCGAACTCAGGTCCTCGACATCGCATCGGTAAACATGGTCCGCCGCGCCCAGTTCCTCGGCCAATGGCGCGACCCGTTTGCCGAGCGCATCGTTCTGGTAGGTGAAGGCCAACTCGGCGCCTTCGCCGGCTAAGGCTTTGGCTATGCCCCACGCTATCGAGTGATCATTCGCGACGCCCATGATCAGGCCGCGTTTGCCGCTCATCAAGCCAGATCTCATGGGGCGCGCTCGTTGATCGGTTTTCTCAGTGTTCGTGGGGCAGAGATGAGTGAGTTGCGGCGGGAACAGACTTGAGCGGTCAGGCGTCGACGTGCTTGAAGACGAGCGTCGCGTTAGTTCCGCCAAAACCGAACGAGTTCGAAAGCGCCGAACGCAATTTTACATTGTCGCGGCGCGCGCGCACGATCGGCATGTCCGAGAATGCAGGGTCGATCTCATCGATATGGGCGCTCTCGCAGATGAAGCCGTTCTGCATCATGAGTAACGAATAGATCGCCTCGTGCGCGCCGGTCGCGCCCTGGGAATGTCCGGTCAGAGACTTGGTCGCCGAGATCGGCGGACATTTGTCGCCTGAGCCAAAGACCTCGCGCAAAGCCTCGATCTCCTTGAGGTCGCCGATCGGGGTCGAAGTCGCATGCGGGTTGATATAGTCGATCGGGACCTTAACCCCGCTCAGAGCCTGGCGCATGCACCGGGCGGCGCCCTCGCCGGAAGGCGCAACCATGTCGTGCCCGTCCGAGGTCGCGCCATAACCGACGATCTCGCCATAAATCCTGGCGCCACGCGCCTTGGCCCGCTCATATTCCTCGAGCACCAGAACGCCGGCGCCGGCCGAGATGACAAATCCGTCCCGATTCTTGTCGTAGGCGCGGGACGCGCGCGAAGGCGTGTCGTTGTAGGCGGACGAGAGCGCGCCCATCGCGTCGAACATCACCGACAAGGTCCAATCGAGTTCCTCGCATCCTCCGGCGAACATCACGTCCTGCCGACGGCCCAGGATTTGCTCGTAAGCCGCGCCGATGCAGTGATTGGATGTGGCGCATGCGGAGGAGATGGAGTAGCTGACGCCCTTGATCTTGAACCAGGTCGACAGGGTCGCAGAGGCTGTCGAGGACATGGATTTCGGCACCGCGAACGGGCCGACGCGTTTGGGGCCCTTGGTGCGGGCGGTGTCTGCAGCCTCGACGATGGCGCGTGTCGAGGGACCGCCCGAACCCATGATGAGACCGGTCCGTTCATTGGAGACCTCGTCGGGCGCAAGACCGCTGTCCACGATGGCCTGATCCATCGCGACATGGTTCCAGGCCGTTCCGCCGCCGTGGAACCGCATCGCCCGTCGATCGATGATCTCTTCGGCGCGAACCGTTGGCGCTCCATGGACGTGAGAGCGAAAGCCGAGCTCGGCAAGCCGATCCGCGTGCGTGATTCCCGACCTGCCGGCGTGAAGGCTGGCGGTCACTTCCTGCGTGTTGCTTCCGATTGAGGAAACGATGCCCATGCCGGTGACAACGACACGCCTCATTCTCTTGTCTCCACCGCCGATCAGCCGAGATCCGAGAGGTTAAGTCGAAACTGCTGGCGCAGGGCTGAACAAGCCGACGCGGAGATCCTTGACCTCATAGATACGTTTGCCATCGCCCTCGAGCCACCCGTCAGAAACGCCAAGGACCAGCTTGCCCTTGAAGACACGCTTCATATCCACGCCATAGACAACCTTCTTTACCGTTGGCAGCACCTGGTCGACGAACTTCACCTCCCCGACGCCGAGCGCGCGGCCCCGTCCAGGCAGACCGAGCCAACCGAGAAAGAACCCGGTCATTTGCCAAAGCGCGTCCAGGCCGAGACACCCCGGCATCACCGGATCATTCTTGAAATGGCAACCGAAAAACCAGAGGTCCGGCTTGACGTCGAGCTCTGCCCGAACGACGCCTTTGCCTTTGGCCCCTCCAGTTTCGGAGATCTCGCTGATCCGATCGAACATCAGCATCGGCGGCAAAGGCAGCTGGGCGTTGCCCGGTCCGAACAGCTCGCCCCGACCGCAGACGATGAGATCCTCATAATTGAAACTGGTACGCCGTTCGTCCATGCGTGCGGTCTGTCCCTGGGCCCGCGCGCATGCCCGCGCGGAAGCCTCGAGGCGGCGTGGTACCACACACGCCCTCTTATCGAAAGCGTTCACGTTTATGTTAACGCCCAGGAGTAGCTAGGCCTTTTAGTGCGCACCAAGGCGCAGCGCCGCCAATTTCAAAACCGCGGCCCGGATCGCGTAACGGCCGGCGTGATCAGTAGCGGGGAGAATCGGCGGAGGCGATGAGGCCGCCGCTTGTCGTGACGACCCATCCGGCGCCTCCGAGCTCAATACGCTCGACCCGCCCCGCGCCGGGAAGAAAATCGCCCTGACGGACTTCGCGCTCGCCATAGCGCCCGCCGACCAGCGCGACGTCGTCGCGAGCGTCCAGCACGACATATCCGCGCAAAAGAGGCTTTGATCGTTCAATTGAGCTCGTCCTGTCCATTGAAACGTTGTCGAACTTCGGACGAGTCGGGGGTTGCTTCGCCTGTGCGACCGGTGACGCCGTTGGAAGCGGCGCGGCAATCTTCTGCTCCAGCTTGTCGATGCGGGTCGAGAGGCCGGTTGTCAAAGCGGTCGCTTCGTGATCGACGCGTTCGGTGAGTTTGTCGACCTTCGCGCTCGCTTCATGGTCCAGCTTGTCAACGCGTTGGGAGAGTTGCGCCAAAGCCCCGCTGACCTCCCGCGTTGAAGCCAGGTTTGACCTGATCTCGCCGACCGACTGCCGCAAGTCGGTCAGGCCTGCCTTCGACATCGTGCTATCGATTGCGTCGAGACGGACCTTCAGCGACTTGATGGTGTGAACCAGAGATGCGTTTTCACTCGCCTGTTCCGCAAGCGCCTTGGCCTGCTGCTGGTTTTCCAAAAACAACGCCCCCGCGACGGCGGCAACGACCGCAAGCGCCGCTGCGGCGGCGAAATGGAAACGGGAGAAGGAAACCCGGCCCGGAGTCGCGGGTTGCTGCTCAGGCGCCGGTTTGGCTCCCGCCCGCTCTTCCACGACAACGAGGTCCCGCGAGGCGCTGGCCGGCTGCAGCGCGTTGCCGGCGCTTGAATTCTCGAATTCACCCATCGATCGACATCCCGCGGCTAACAAAGCGTTACTTTCAGTCTCCGCCAATGGGATTAAGGAATTGTTGACCGTCACGGCGCCGCATTGCTCTGTTCCATAATTCGGGCGCGGATATGCGGCGTCGCGGGGACAACGAGAGTGAGGGTGAGGGGGCTTGCCGTCCCGATTTAAAGAGCGATCACCATCGCTAGGCGGCGCCAAGCTTGAGCGCCCCGTCGGCCCGAATCCGCTCGATCATGGCGCGTACGCCATTCGAGCGCTGGGGCGTCAGATGCTGCTCGAGGCCGAGCGCGCGAAAGGCGGCGACCGCATCCACCGCACGGATCTGCTCCGGCGTGCGATCGGAAAAGAGCGCGACGGCAATTGCGATCAGGCCTCGCACGAGGTGAGAGTCGCTGTCGCCGCGGTAGTGTAAGATGTTCTCGCCTTCTGCGTTCGTCTTCGACTCGCACTCCAGCCACACCTGGCTGACGCAGCCCCGAACTTTGTTGACGTCGTTGTGGCCCTGCTCGCTCAGCGGCTCGAGCGAATGACCCAATTCAAGGACATAACGATATCGATCCTCCCAGTCGTCGAGAGAGGCAAAATCCTCGCGAATGCTTTCAATTGCCGACAAGGGATGCGCCAGCCTGTTTGGGTCGTCCATAGCCCTTATATGGGCGCCAGCCATTCCTGGACCAGCGCACCCTCGGAATCCATAGGTCGCCAAGGTGGAGACGACCGTTGTAATCAACAAGTAACCATAATCCTAAAGCGCGCCGGACCCGGTCGCAATTAGGGAAGCGACTGAGTCTAGACTTAAGATTGGTTTAATCAGCGGCTGCGATTTTAAGGAAACGCGCGACGATCCCAAGCGCTTGCAAGTGATGCGTCCGCACTCTTTTTGCCGAACCCAGCTATGCCGGCCAATCGTTTCGCCGCCGTCCTTCATCGAAATGACCGGTATTCTTCCGGTCGCTATTCCGTCTCCCGCCCTTTCGAGCGCGAGACGGATTCGAGCGGAGCCGCTGCGGTCGCAGGAGAACACACGTGGATCTAGCGCTTGCACGCATAAAAAATAATCTGGGCCAGCTCCGGGGGCCGGTCCAACGTTCGGCTCATGAAGCGCTGACACGAAGGATCGCCGGGCGCGTGAAGCTCGCGCACTTGCGATATTACCTTGGAGCGGCGCTGTTCGCGGCCTTTGTGGGCATCGGCGTTAACGCGCTTCTTTTGCAGCGCGAGCGTCATCCCGCCCCGTTATTTGGTTATGCGGCGCCGAAGCTTCCATCCGCCGCGCCCGCACCGGCCCCACCCCCTCCCCAGAAGCCAGTCAACGTGGAAGAGAACGTCCCGCCCGCGCAGCCCGCTGCCGCCCTTCCGCCGCCGCGGGCGGCTCAGACCGCGGGAAGCTCTTCCTCAGTCTCCGATCCGATCGCCGAACTGTTGGCAGGGGAACCGCACGGCGATTCCTCGCGGTTGACCCTCGCTGCCCAAACCGCCCTGGCCAAGCTTGGCTACGCGGTCAAGCCGGACGGGAAGGAGGGGTCCGCGACGGAGCAAGCTTTGCGAGAATTTGAGCACGCGCATGGCCTGCCCCCCGCGACCGAAATAACCGAGCGGCTTGTCAAGCAATTGACCGCCGCCGCTCGCGCCGGAGGACACTGAGCTCGGTGCGGCTGCGCTCCGACATTTGGGTCGCTGCCTATTTGCGTCGGTGCGGAGTGGAAGGGGCGAGCGCTGTCTTGCGCCGGCGAGGCGCTGCGGAGGCCGGCGCCATTTTCGTCAAAGTCGACCACCTCAATGGAAGCGCGACGCTCTACGGGCCCGCACCGCAGTCTGCCGCGGCTGAGGCGCCGCGCGGCATCGAGAGGATGTTTGCCCGTACGCATGCCGGGCCATTGATCCATTCCGACGAAGCCGAGGCGCGGCTCAAACGAGAGGTCGCCTTTGACCCCGACCTCTGGATTGTCGAGGTGGAGAACGGCGTGGACGGAGCTTGGCTCGATCTCGCGCCTTAAGCTGAGCCGATCCCCGGCCCCTCCGCTTTATAGCGTCGAAGAGCAAATCTCGAGGCCGGCCGTCGCTCGCGCAAACAACGGTATGCAAAGACGAAGATTCGGGCTCGAATTGAGTTAAGACTTGCTTCAAATCCATATCCCGCGCACATCGTTCACCCTTATTCGCCGCTTAACCAACTCGCTCAACTTCAATCGCCCCCTCGCCGGGGACGGCTCAAATTAACGCGGTCGAAATTGGGTAGCCCTACTCTTGGCTCGGTCGGCGGGGTGGAAACCGGGGTCGTCGTTGGGTCTTTGAAGCAGGAGCAAACGAATGTTTCCATCAATAAAGAAGTTCGTCGCCGACGAGTCCGGCGTCACGGCGATCGAGTACGCGCTGATCGCTTCGCTGATCGCCGTCTTCATCATCACCGCGGTCCAAACGGTCGGCACCAAGGTCAGTGCGGTTTTCAACGAAGTCGGCACGACCCTCAAATAAAGTGGCCGCCCAGGTCGGCGTCCGTTCAGATCACGGACGAGCGAGACACAGATCGATTTCTCCTGTTTGATGCGACCGAAAAACTGCGATGGCTTCGAACCTGCTCCATCTTTCGATTTTCGCCTTCTTCCCCACCCTCATGGCGCTTTCGGCGTCCATGGATCTCCTGACCTTTACAATCCCAAATCGGATCTGCGTCGCTCTTGCGCTCGGATATGTGATCTTTGCGGCGCTGCTTGGCGTTCCGGCGGTCGATATTCTCCTCAATATGTCGTGCGCCTTGGCCATTCTCGGAATCACATTTGTCATGTTCAACCTCGGCTGGCTCGGCGGGGGCGACGCCAAATTGGCGGCCGCAACCGCGGCATGGCTCGGTTGGGCCGCAATCCTCGACTATGGTCTCGCTGCCTCCGTCTTCGGCGGAATCCTTACGCTAATCCTTCTCGGCATTCGCAGGGCCCCCCTGCCTGCTGCGCTCGCCCGCGTCGCGTGGGTTGCGCGGCTGCATAATGCCGGCGCCGGCGTCCCATACGGAATCGCATTGGCGGCAGCCGGCCTGATGCAATTTCCCAACTCATCCATCTGGGCCGCGGTCGTCTAGGCCACATCGAAGCCGACTGTCTGCGGATCGGCGAGCGGAAGCCGCCAGCCGAGATCCGCATAGGGTCGTCGCGACCGCGTCAACGACGACGAGCATTCGCTTCCGGTCATTTCTCGTAGATGGACACTATTCGTTCCGACGAAACGATGAGCCGCCGATCCAAGATTCATCGCTCAGTTACGCGAGCCAGATGGGCTTATTTTCAGCTATTCTCTCAGTCAACACTTCGTTAGCAAAATATATTATAGCTCACTATTCGGAATAGCAGGCTGGCAGCGGGATTCAATCGAAGCTTTTCCTTCGATTATCAGGTTGACTAACGCCTGACACGCAAGTCGATACTTTAAATTAACCGTACCTTGACGATTACGATGTTTAAATCGTGCCGCTAGCGAGTCAGCGAAGGGTCATGATTTATGAATCGAAGGCTGATCATCGTGGGGGCGATCGCGGTTCTGGCGTTCGGCGCGACGTATATGTTTTTGAGAGGCGCCGGCAATTCGGCGCCGAGCCCGATTGCGGAAGCTCCGAAGGTCGACGTCGAACAAGTGCTCGTCGCTGGTCAGGATCTGCCGATGGGTACGGTCGTCAACGAGGGCGCAATGGCTTGGCATCCGTGGCCAAAAGCGGACGTCTCCGAACTTATGATCACAAAGTCGGGAAAGCCAGACGCGCTCAAGGACATTGATGGCTCGATGACGCGGGTGGCTTTCCTTCGCGGCGAGCCGATCCGGCATGACAAGCTCGTCAAGGCCGGGGCGGGCGGCTTCATGTCGGCGATCCTACCGACCGGAAAGCGGGCGGTCGCGATCAAGATCGACAACGACGGCGATTCGACCGCGGGCGGATTCATTCTTCCGAATGACCGGGTCGACGTCGTCCGTCTCGCGCGCGACGAGGAATCGACCAAGGCTCGAGGGGTCGAAGTCATGACGGCGCAACCGATCCTCGCCAATGTGCGCGTCCTCGCAATCGGCCAGAACGTGGAAGAGCAGAACGGCAAGAAGGTCATCATCGGAGCCAACGCCACGCTGGAGCTCGACCCTGATCAGGTCAATCTCATCATCCTCGCTCAGCACGCCGGCAACGCGAATCTTCATCTCGTTCTCCGCAGCCTCGTCGACAGCGGCGGCCCCGCGAAGACTATTGTCAGCCAGGATGACGCTTTGACGGTGGTTCGCTACGGCGCGCCGCAGCAGGCGACCCGGTGATTCACCTTACCTTTCCTTTGTCGCTTGTTCTCCAGAGACGGAGCCGGGGCATGAAGTCCGATCGCATTCAGAGACGGCAAGCCATTGCCATTTGCGTCTCGGCGGCGCTTCTCGCGATCGTGCCGGCTTCGACCGTCCGGGCCGCCGATGGCGACGATCTTGCGCGGATGGGCGCCATGTCGGACGCGACAGCCCAGCCCTTGCAAATGGGCGTCGGCCAATCGGTCATACGCGACCTGCCTGAGGAAGCCGGCGAAATCTATGTCGGCGATCCCAACGTCGCCAACGCGATCGTGCGCACGGCGAAGCGCATCTATATTTCCGGCGTCTCCAATGGTCACACAAGCATATTCGCCTTGGCCAAGGACGGCCGAAGAATCGCGTTCTTCCAGGT
Source organism: Roseiarcus sp. (assembly GCA_036510135.1). GTDB lineage: Bacteria > Pseudomonadota > Alphaproteobacteria > Rhizobiales > Beijerinckiaceae > Roseiarcus. The sequence goes on from DATCEJ010000647.1 coordinate 9,521, forward strand.
CTCGGTCGGTCGGGCCATCGGCGAATTGACGTCGCTCCTCAATGTCGCGATCCCGGGCAACGAGATCCGCGTACGCACCGTCGAGAACACAATTATCCTCACCGGGTCAGTGGCCTCGGCGGAGGAGGCGCAAAAGGCGCTGGACATCGCTTCCGGCTTCGTCAACGACTCGCCAACCTCAACCTCCGCAACCGCCCCTCAGATCTCTATTTCGAACGGCTCCAGCGGCGGCGGCGGCACCGCCGGCAAGTCGCCCAGCAGCCCCCAGGGAAAAGTCGTCAACGCTCTCACGATCCGCGGCGCCGACCAAGTCAGCCTGCGCGTCATGGTCGCCGAAATTCGGCGTGACATCGTCAAGCAACTGGGCGTCAACTTGAGCGGCAGCGGGCCAAACGGCAGCTTCACGCTCGCTCCTCCGTTCGCGATCAACGGCTCCGTCGCCGCCGCGGCTTCCCAGGCGACCCTGAATTGGTTCAAGGGCAGCGGCAGCATCAGCGCCACTTTGCAAGCTTTCGAGCGACAGGGCGTCGCCCACACGCTCGCCGAGCCGACCGTGACTGCAGTCTCCGGCGAAACCGCGAAATTCCTGGCCGGCGGCACGGTTCCCATTCTCAATAGCGTGCAGTGCAATCCCGTTTGCCAGTACGGATTCATCCAGCAGCCCTATGGCGTGACCTTGAATTTCACCCCGATCGTCTTGTCCCCAGGACGGATCCAACTGCGAATCGCAACCGAAGTCACCGATATCGACCCATCGACACAAGTCACGTTCAGTGGGATCACGATCCCGGGGTTCCGGACCCGCAGCAACACGACAACGGTCGAACTGCCTTCCGGCGGTTCGATCGCTTCGGCCGGCCTGATCAGCACCCAGACGGAGCAGGCCATCAACGGCTTTCCGGCGCTGATGAACCTTCCGGTGCTCGGGGCCATGTTTCGCTCGCGGGACTATCAGCGCAACGAGACTGAGCTTTTGATCACCGTGACGCCCTATATCGTCCATCCGGTCGATCCGAGCCAGGTCGTCAGGCCCGACCAGAATTTTCAGGACGCCAGCGATCCGCAGGGCTGGTTCCTTGGCCGCGTCAACCGGATCTACTCCACCTCGCAGTCGCTCCAGCCGATGCCTGGCTATGCCGGCAAGATCGGATTCATCACCCAGTAGGCCTTGCGTGCTTCACCAAAAATTTCCCTAGACCTGAGAAAGACAGCGCTCATGGCCGCTCTTCCGGACGCACGACCCTCATCCAAAGCGCAGGGTTTGAGGTTGAGCCTCGCCGCTGCCGCCGCCGCCGCTCTCGCCGGCTGCGGCGGCGTTCCTTATGCCTCGTCGGATCCCGCGTTTCCCGGCAGCTTCGAGCAGCGCCATCCGATCGTGGTCGCCGCAGCGCCGACGACCGTTGATCTCTACCCGGTCGGCGGCAGGCTTGACGCGCGTTCGCGAGCGAATGTCCGCGCCTTTGCAGACCGCTATCGGCACTATGGCTCAGGCGCAGTCATGATTCAGACGCCTGTTGGAACGAATCCAAACTCGATAGCCGTTTACGAGGTCCGCAGGGCGCTTCTCGCGGCCGGCGTCAGAGGCAGGATCGCCGTGGGGGACTACCTGCCCCCGAATGACGCCTCAGCGCCTCCGGTGCGCGTGTCGTTCACGGGGATCAAGGCGGTCGTTCCGACGCAATGCGGCCAGTGGCCGGAGGATCTGGCTTCGGGGTCGTCGGTCGAAGGATGGAAGAACGAACCCTACTCCAACTTCGGCTGCGCCACCCAGTCGACGATCGCCGCCCAGGTCGACGACCCGCGCGATTTCGTCCAGCCACGCGCGATTGGCCCGTCCGATGTCGCCATGCGCACCCGAGCCATCGAGGCCGTCCGCAGCGGCCAGGATCCGAGCACCAATTGGACGAACGCCATTCTGACGCCCATCGGCGGCGATCTGCCGACTAACGGAAACTGATTGACCATGAAGGCGCGCTACGCTGACGCCGAAATCGACGGAGAGGCGTCCATGGATCGGTCGGGTATGCAAATCGAGCCGGTGCCGCGCGTATCGATCCAGGCGTTCTGCGAATCGCCGGATATCGCCGCCGTCGTCGCCGCCGCGATCTCCGATCGCCGAATGGCCAAGGCGCATGTCAAGCAGAACATGGGCGGCGCCGCCGCCGCGCTTGAGGCCTACAAGAGCGCGCCGACGCC
>DATCEJ010000648.1:0-4915 GCA_036510135.1 Roseiarcus sp.
CAGGCGCTGGCGAAAGGCGCGCGGAGCCGCGGAGCCAGGATTATCGAAGGCGCCAGGGTTGACCAGATCGTCGTTGAAAACGGCAAGGCCGTCGGCGTGCGCGGGGCATTCGGCGACATCCAGGCCGACGTCATCGTGAACTGCGCCGGCATGTGGGCGCATGAACTCGGCGCGAAAGCGGGGACGAACGTGCCTTTGCACGCGGCGGAACACTTCTACATCGTCACCCAAGCGATCCCGGAGCTGCCGCGCCACCTTCCCGTGCTGCGCGACGCGGACAGATGCGCATATTTCAAGGAGGACGCTGGCAAACTGCTCGTCGGATGGTTCGAGCCTGTCGCCAAGCCATGGGGAATGAACGGCATCCCGGAAAGCTTCTCGTTCGACCAGCTGCCGGAAGATCTCGAGCACATCGAACCTCTGCTCGAAGCCGCGATCCACCGCGTGCCGGCGCTCGGCAATGCCGGGATCCAACTCTTCTTCAACGGCCCCGAAAGCTTCACGCCGGACGACCGCTATCTGCTCGGCGAGACGCCGGAGGTCCGTAACCTGTTTGTGGCGGCGGGATTTAACTCGATCGGCATACAGTCAGCCGGAGGCGCGGGGAAGGTTTTGTCCGATTGGATCGTCGACGGGCATCCGCCGATGGATCTGTGGGATGTCGACATCCGCCGCATGATGCCGTTCCAGCGGAACCGAGCCTACCTGCGCGATCGCACGACGGAAACCCTGGGCCTGCTCTATGCCATGCACTGGCCGTTCCGCCAGCCGGAATCGGCGCGCGGCGCGCGCCGTTCTGTACTGCATGATCGACTCAAGGCGGCGGGCGCGTGCTTTGGCGAGGCCGCGGGTTGGGAGCGCCCGAACTGGTACGCGCCCGATGGAGAGACGCCTCAATACCGATACTCGTACGGGCGGCAGAATTGGTTTCCTTTTTCCGCCGACGAACATCGCGCGGTTCGCGAAGCGGTTGGCCTGTTCGACCAATCGTCATTCGCCAAATTTGTCGTCGAAGGTCCGGACGCGGAGAAGGTCCTCAATCGCATCTCAGCAAACGATGTCGCGGTCCCGGTCGGAAAGATCGTCTATACCCAGTGGCTTAATGAACGTGGAGGCATCGAAGCTGATTTGACCATCACGAGGGAGGCCAGCGATTGCTATCTCGTCGTGACGGCGGCGGCCTCTCAGACACGCGATCTGGCCTGGCTCAATCACAACATTCCAGAGGGCGCGCGAGTCGGCGTTCATGATGTGACGTCTGGCCAGGCGGTCCTCGGCGTGATGGGGCCGCGTGCTCGCGACCTGCTGCAACCCCTGACCGGCGCCAATCTGTCGAATGCAGCCTTCCCGTTCGCTACGTCGCAGGTCATCGATCTCGGTTATGCGCGCGTGAGAGCGAGCCGCATCACCTACGTGGGCGAACTGGGTTGGGAGCTTTATATCCCGACTGAATTCGCTCAGGGCGTCTACGATGTGATCAGCGAGGCCGGAGCCCCGCTCGGTCTCAAGCTTGCTGGCTACCACGCGATGAATTCGCTGCGCATCGAGAAGGGCTATCGGCATTGGGGCCACGACATTGCGGACGAAGACTCGCCGCTCGAAGCCGGGCTCGGCTTTGCAGTCGCGAGGGACAAACCGGGAGGCTTCATCGGGCGCGAGGCGTTGCTGCGTCAAAAAGAGCGAGGACTGACCCGCCGGCTCGTCCAATTCGCGATGGAGGATGCGGAGCCGCTGCTTTATCACAATGAGCCGATCCTTCGCGAGGGCGAGATCGTCGGGCGCATTACGTCGGGCATGTTCGGGCATACGATCGGCCGCGCGATCGGTCTCGGCTATGTTGAAAACGCCGGCGAGGCTGTGACGCCGGAATTCATCCAAGGCGGTCGGTTCGAGATCGAGGTGGCGGGCGCGAGGTTCCGCGCAAAAGCTTCGCTCAAGCCGCTATATGATCCCGAAAACCTCCGAGTGAAGGACGTCGAAGGGCGAAGGCTAAAGCACGTCGCCTAGACGCAATCGGACAATCATGGCCGACGCTATCGAACCTGAAAGCAACGGCCTTCCGCGCAGCCTCTATGCCGAGACTGCGCGGGACGCGGTCGCAACCCCTCCGCTTCGTGGCGACAAGCGCACGGGCGTCGTCGTGATCGGCGGCGGCTTCACAGGATTGTCGACGGCCCTCCATCTCGCTCAGCGCGGCGCCGATGTGACGGTTTTGGAAGCTCGAGAGCCTGGATGGGGCGCCTCGGGCCGTAATGGCGGCCAAGTGAACCCGGGGCTCAAGCATGAACCTGAGGAAATAGAGCGCCATTTCGGCCGGGATTTGGGACGGCGAATGACAGCGCTCTCGGGCGGCGCGCCGGACCGGGTCTTCGGCCTTGTTCGAGAGCTTCAGATCAGATGTGAGGCAAACCAAAGCGGCACGATCCGCGCAGCTTTCTCGAAGGGTTCAGCCAAGTTTCTTCGTCAGGCAACAACGGCCTGGAAGGACCGCGGAGCGCCGGTCGAATTGCTGGAGCGCGAGGCGATCGCGCATGCGACCGGCGCGGAGCGTTATCTTTGCGGCGCGCTTGATCGACGGGGCGGTTCGCTCAATCCGCTTGGCTATGCTCGCGGGCTGTCCGACGCCGCCATTCGCGCCGGCGCCGCCATCCATGGCGGGGCGAAGGCGACCGCCGTGGAGCGGCGAGGCGCGTCGTGGGCGGTGGTAACCCCCGGAGGGACCGTCACCGCAGACTGGCTCGTGCTTGCGACAAACGGCTACACGGACGAGCTTTGGCCGGGCCTTCGGCAGACCACTATCCCCGTCTACAGCGGGATCGCGGCGACCGAACCGCTCCCGCAGGACATCGCCAAGCGAATCCTACCGATGGGAACCGTTCTCTATGAGCACGAGGACATTACGGTTTACTACCGGGTTGACGTCTCTAACAGGTTGCTGATGGGCGGACGGAGCCGGCTGCGGACGCTCGAAAGCCCCAACGATTTTCTGGACCTCATCGCCTACGCGAAGCGGCTTTGGCCCTTTATTGGCGATCCTCGGTGGACGCATGGCTGGAACGGCCAACTGGCGCTCACCTTGGATCACTACCCTCACCTCAATGAGCCGGCCGACAAGGTCATCGCTTGCCTTGGGTACAATGGCCGCGGCGTCGCGATGGCGACCGCAATGGGAAGTGAAATAGCCCGCCGCATCACCGGAACGCCGTCGGCGGACCTGGATATGCCAGTAAAGTCCGCGTTGGAGCCAATTCGGCTACACCGGTTTTGGCCAATTGGGGTGAAGGCGAGGATCGCTTACGGTCGCTTTAAGATGGCGCTCAGGATGTGAAATCAGGCGCCCCGCGGCAGCCACCATTCCGCACCGCGCGGCGTGCTGACGTATTCCGGCCAGCGGTAGTGGATCGGTGCCTGGAAATCATTCGGCAGGAGAGGCGCGAGCCACGTCTTGCCTCGGAGGCCCCCGCCTGTGCGTTCGCGAAATTCGGCCTGAGCCGCCGCGAGGGCCTGAGGATCGCTCATCAGGTCGACGAGGCTGCCGGCGATGGCGCGGGCGGCAGCCTGGACGGTCGGGTCGATTGTCGCGGGGAAACCCCCAAGCGCGTTCCACACCCAGGCTGGATATTGATGGCCCGGCCGCGGTGACGCGAGCATCGCGCGTCCGACATAGACGTGCGCTGTCGGACAGTGCCAAGTGTATTCCGTGTAATCGTCCGACGTGTAGTTCTTCTGCCAGGGCGGCAGGATGGCGCGCAGGCGCGCCTCATCCTCTTCCGGCGTCGTCAGCGCCGTCATCGCAGGATGAATTGGGTCTTCCATCGGCTCGAGCCCCAAGTTCTTCTGGATCTCGCGGCCAAACCGCCTGGCCTCGTCGCCCCACATGGGCGCTCCGCCCAGCGCGAGATTGCCGTAAGCGAGCGACGCCAGCGTATGATTGGGGAGGCCGGGACGGGTCTTGGTCACCCATTCCTTGCGCGCGGTGCAATGCGTGATCCTTGCGACATTGTCGGCGTTGTTGTCGAGAATCGCGTAGATGCGCTCCTGCATTTCCAGAGTCGGGCATCGGCTCGAATATTGGATCTGGCCGAAATTGGGAGCGAGATTGTCGGCCGTGGCTTGGCCGGCGGCGAGAATCGCCTCGTTGATGGTCCAGGTGCCGGTATGCGGCAGCATGGACTCCTTGGTCATCTTGCTCGTCATGTACATGAGGCAGACGGCGTCGATCGCGCCCGGCGCCCGCGCCATCGTATGGGCCGAAGCCCCCTCACCTGCGCCCATGCCGGACCATTCCTCGGGGTGGGGACACTCGAAGCTGTACATCCGGCTCCAATAGCTGCCGCAATGGGTGTCCCAGGTCACCGTATTGGCGTGCGCGGTGCTGAAAGCCGGGTGAAAGGCGATGGTCGCGTCGAGGTCGTCGTAATAGCCGTGTGCCGCGTGCACAGGCTTTGAGCCGCACACCTTCTCCGCCGGCTCGCCGAACAAGACGAGCGTGCCGGGAAGGTTATGCTTCTCCATCGCCGCCTTGGCCGCGAGCAGGCCGCCTAGCGCGCCGAGTCCCAGCGCGGAATGGGGATCGGTGTGGCCTGCGGCATATTTGTGGACGCCGTCGCGGGGCTTCTCGTAGGGCGTCGGATCCTGGCTGTTGCCGGGGACGGCGTCGTATTCGGCGTAAGTGGCGATGACCGGCTTGCCTTTGCCGAACGTGGCGCGGAAGGCGGTCGGCATCGTCGCCGTGCCCTCTTCCACCTCGAAGCCCTGCTCACGCAGGAGCTTCACATACCAGGCGGCGGATCGGTATTCCCGCCAAGCCGGCTCGTGAAAATTCCAGACCTCCGTATGCCGCTCCGAGAGCCAGGCCGCGTGCGCCTTGACCCAGTCCAAGGCCGTCTCTTTGGCCGGCGTCAGCGCAGCCGGA
>DATCEJ010000649.1:0-3844 GCA_036510135.1 Roseiarcus sp.
GCCACGCTTCTCGCCTATCTCATCAATCTGCAGGAACGGCTGACGGAGAGGCCATCCGTATGTTCTGCAAGCAGATCGGTCGTCTCTTCGCGCGCGCCGCGGCGGCTTGCGAAGAGCGCCACAAGAGCAGCCGTAAGGAGACGACGGCGGCGTTGCGGCTCTTCTGCGACACGCTGCGCGTCCTGATGGAGGCCAACACCAATAACGGCGACGCAATCGAGATGCTGCGCGCCAAGGTCGGTTGGCGCAGGCTCGTCGAGGCTCAGCCCTCGGTTGAGGCCATGGTCGCCGAGAAGGCCGTCAATCCGTTGCCTGTCGCCGCTCAGCATCATGCCGGTCTGCGCAGATACGCGCCGCGCTTTCTGGCCGCCTTTCAATTCCGCGCTTCGCGTCGGGGCGACTCCGTGCGTGCTGCGATCGAATTGCTGACCCAGATGCATCGCGAGAATCGGCGCGCGCTTCCCGACAAATTTCCGATCGGACATTTGGATGAGCCCGAGAAGAAGCTGATCCTCGCCGGCGGCAAGCCGGATCGGCCCCTCTACGAAGTCGCGACGCTCGGCGCACTTCGCGATCGGCTACGCTCCGGCGACATTTGGGTGGAGGGAAGCCGCGCTTATCGCCCGCTCGACGAATATCTGAGGCCGACGGGCGCCTTCACAGAAAAGAAGGACGCCGATCGCTTGAACCTTGGCGTGCCGGGCGATGCGCCGGCATGGCTCGACTCGATGCGACGGAGGCTGGATTTTCAGCTCAAGCAACTTGCCTATCGCGCTCGCGCCGGAAAGCTTGAGGGCGCGCGGCTCGTGGGCGGCGCATTGGTCGTATCGCCGTTGGAAAGCGAGGTTCCCGACGCTGCCGAGGCGCTTAAATGGGAGCTCAACAGCTTCTTGCCCAACGTCCACATTACGGATTTGCTCGCCGAGGTCGATGGTTGGACCGGGTTCGCCGACAAGTTCACACATCTGCGCACGGGCGACATGGTGCGCAATCGCTCCGCCATTCTGGCCGCCGTGCTGGCCGACGCCACCAATCTGGGTCCTAAGCGCATGGCGGAAGCCTCATCCAATGTCAGCGAACGACAGATTAGTTGGGCGCGTTCGTTTCACGTCCGGCCAGAGACTTACAGGGCGGCGCAAGCAGCGGTCATCGACGCGCATTCAGCCCATCCGCACGCCGCTCTTTGGGGCGCCGGCGCGACGTCGTCTTCCGACGGGCAATTCTTCCGCGCCAGCGACCGCGCCGCCGGCCGAAGCGACGTGAACCTCCATTACGGCAGCGGGCCCGGTACGAAATTCTATAGCCATCTCTCCGACCAGTATGGCTATTTCAGCATCCTGCCGATCAGCCCGAGCGAGAGCGAAGCGCCCTACGTTCTTGATGGCCTGTTCGACCACGAATCGAAGCTCGACATCGACGAACATTACACCGACACTGGGGGTTCGAGCGATCGTGTCTTTGGATTATTCGCCTTGCTTGGCCGGCGGTTCGCGCCACGCCTGCGCAATCTCAAAGATCGTAAATTCCATGCGTTCGAGAAGCCAGACGCCTATCCGGCGCTGAAGGCTCATCTCGGCCCAAGGATCAACATGGATCTCATCCGCGACAATTGGGACGAATTGCTGCGTATGGCGGCGTCGATGAATGAGCGCATCGTCGCGCCCTCGACGATCCTGAAGAAACTTTCCGCGTCGAGGAGGCCCAGCGAACTGGCGCGAGCCCTGCGTGAGGTTGGCCGTCTCGAACGCACCCGCTTCATGGTCGAATGGTATTGCGATCCCAAGTTGCGGCGCCGCTGCCTCGGCGGTCTCAACAAGGGAGAATCGGCCCACAAGTTGAAGCGCGCCGTCTTCTTTCACGAGCGCGGCGAGGTCCGCGACCGCTCCTTCGACAGCCAGGCCTTTCGCGCCTCCGGCCTCAATCTCGTGGTCAGTGCGATCGTTCACTGGAATACCGTCTACTTCGCCCGCGTCGTCGATTCTTTGAAGGGCAAGGGCAGGACCATTCCCAGTCATCTGCTCAAACACGTTTCGCCCATCTCCTGGGAGCATATCAATCTTACAGGGACTTATTCTTGGCGGACCGAGCCGACGGATCCGACCAGCTTCAGACCCTTGAGAGAGGAAAAGTCATTTTTTGGCCTCGCCGCATGAAACGCGGGTCGCCTTGGAATCTCACGTTCACGTTTCGTCCAACTTAGCGTACGCCGTGGCGCCAATCTTGTCGTGACCCCATCCCGGCCTGCACAGGGATGACGTTGCGGAATTGACCCGGACCGAGACCTTTGCGCTGACGGCGATCGCCTATCTGCAGCCGGTGACGCGGGGGGAGATTTCGAAACTGGCCGGACGGGAGATCAGCCGCGACGTCATCGCCTCACTCAAACGCCACGGCCTGATCGACGGCGCCATCCGCGCGCCTCAGCCCGGGGCGCCATTTGCCTATGTGACGACGAGGAAATTCCTGGAGGCGTTTGGCTTCCCCTCGCTCCGCGAGCTGCCCGACCTCGAGCGGCTCAAGGCCGAAGGCCTGACGCAGACAGGGCAGCGAGAGGCCGACCTGGATCGGGCGTTCGGGCTGGTAAGCGAAGTGGACAATTCCCTGGAGGACTACGATGCCTTCTGAACACCCCTTTGCTAAGCTTGGTCATTCCGTCGTTTAATTCGGAGCTGGTGGAGACGAGGGCAAGTATTGCATTCGATCTCGGCCGGGCGCAGCGCCTGTTATGGATGTCTCAAAGCTGTCTGGAGTCAAAGCCGTGACCTTCGCCGGGTTCGCTAGCTTCCCGTCGACATCTTTAGAAGGGCTGGAAGCCGCCCGTTTTCGTCTCCGGTCTGCCTGAACTGCCCCAATTATGGGATCTTGGCTGGGTGGAAGCTGCTCGCGGCGCGCGGAGGGGAAGTCACTCCTAAGGAGGGACGCGTCTGCGGCCCATATGCTGCGTGGGCTGATCGTTTGTTGTTCGGACTGGGGGAAAAAAGCCCAAGCGTAAGGGTTAAGGGCGCGGGCCGCGTCACTCGGCCTCCGCGGTCGCGGTTTCCATTTCGTCGTTCGTTGCGCTGTCCATGTCATCCTTGATGATAACGCCTTCGAGGAATTCGCGGTGACGTTCTTCGAGAAAAGCCAGCGCCTGACCGTCGTCGGCGTTGTGTTCAAGCGCCTGCTTCACAAACTGAAGGCGGGCGTTGTTCTCGTCCAAGATTTCGCCCCAAGTCTTCACTCCAACCGAGAAATTCGGGCCGCGATTAACTAGCCGGCGGTCCGGATCGGGGCCTGACTCAATCTCCGATTTAACAAAGTCATCATACTCATCCGACACCAGCCAAAAGTGCCACCGAACGCCCGACACGCGGTGGTAACGTGGATCGCGCGAGACAGACTGTGCATAATCCTTGATTTGCGTCAGCTCTTTCGAGGTGAGTTTCACCTTCGGCGCTTTCAGCTCCACGACCAGGTGCTCGTAATCATCGGCGCGATGCCTTTTTTGCGAGCGGGATAGCATCAGTTCCACGATGCCGCGTTTGCGGATGAGCAGTTTGACCGGCTCGTCGATGACCAACTCCGGATCGAGCTTTCCCTTGTGGACCTTGAGAACTGACGTCAGCTCTTTATCGCTTGCCCAGAGATTGAACTCCTCGCCGAATATCCAGGTTGTTGATTTCCACTGAGAGCTGACCCGGGCGTCACGGGTTTTTCCACCGAGAACTGACCCATGTTCGAACTTTGCCCCCTTGGCCTGGCCGGGAGGCGACGGAGTGATCGACATGGAGTTATTGAGCGTCATCCGACGTTGGCATTATCGAGATCATTACTCGATCCGGGAGATATCGCGGCGCACCGGGCT
>DATCEJ010000650.1:0-5219 GCA_036510135.1 Roseiarcus sp.
CGACCCCGGTGCATTCGACGATCACGTCGCCGCCGCGGCCTTGCGTCAGCTCCCGCACCACCTGGACGCGATCGGCCTGACTCGTTCCGTTGAGGCTGATCACGGCGTCGGCGCCGAAATCCTTCGCCATTTGCAGTCTGAAGTCGGAACGGTCGATCGCGATGATCGTGCCTGCGCCCATGAGGCGAGCTTTGAGCACATGCAGGAGGCCGAGGGGGCCCACGCCCTGGATGACGATCGTCGCGCCTGAGCCGAACCCTTCACCGCCCATCGTGTAAAGCTCTTTGGCCTTGTCCAGATTGAAGGTGCAGGTCATGAGTTCCGACATGACCGCGATGCGCGGCTCCATGTCCTCAGGCGCCTTGAACACGAAGGCGTCCTTGCGGACATAGATGTAATCGGCCCAGCCGCCCATCAGATGCGGGACGTCGTCGCAGGTGAAGGCATTGCCGTAGCCTTTGATGTTCTGGCACAAGGGAAAGCCGAACGTGTTCCTGCAATACCAGCACTTGCCGCAGAGAATGTCGGGACACATGACGACGCGGTCGCCGATCTTCAGCGCTTGCCCGGTGTACTCGAGCGAGCGGCCGGCCGTCTTGCCGATCTCGGCGACCTTGCCCACGATCTCGTGTCCGGGAATGAGCGGAAAGGGCGTATGCGATTCCGCGGGCGTTCCCGCATATTGAACCGTCTCGCCGCGGAATGTGTGCTTGTCCGTGCCGCAGAGGCCGCACATTTCGAGTTCGATGACCATCGAGACATCATCGACGTCCGGATAGGGATAGCGGCGGACCTCGAACTTTCCGGGCGCCGTCATCACCGCGGCGCTGACGCTGTTCGGCTTCATTGTCGATCCCGGAAAGTTGCTCGCCGGCGCTCGTCGCCGAACCGGTGCGGCGGATAGGCTTTCTTCATGGCGAGGCGGCTGACTTTCGTGAGCCCGACAGCTTGGCGAAGCGGACGCCCCCGACGCCATTCAGGCCGGAGCTCAGCGTGAGAACACTAAAAATCCAGTCGTGTCGCCCACGACCGTGATGTGCCCTTTGCACGGCGCGGCGTCCTCCAGATGAACCACGTCGCCAGCATGCAACCGCCGCGTCTCCCCATCCGTCGCTGTGATGGCGAATATTCCCTGGGCCACGGCGAGGAACTGGATTGCGGGCGTAGGATGGTAGAGGTGGTTCACAAGGTCGGCGGCGCCCCAATGCGGCCCAAACCCCGCGAAGAACAGGCTCGACGATGGCTGGGCGCCCCCAACGAAGATCGGCGCCGCAGGAGGCGCAAAATTCTGCTCGGCGAGTTTCGCCGTCACGTCTGCAAAGTGCGTCTCGTGGTCCGGACTGCAATAGAGTCGGACATAAGAGAACCTCGACGCGTCATTCTGTGACTGTATCTTCGTGCCGGCCTCTTCTGCTCCTGCGGTTGAGCTTATGGCGCCCATGGCCAGAGCTAAGACCGCAGCCATGACAATCGCGGCGCTCGCCCCGTCTCTCACGTTTTCCCCTCCTTCAGACCTCAATCACGGGAATCCTGATTATAGTGAATAACGTACGGCGCGCCATTTGTCGGGCGCCCGACGGCATTCTGGATCGCCGCGTCGCCTGGGCCCCCAGCTGGCAGCCCGCCGGCTCCGAGGCCCTAGTCGAACACGATGACCTGCCTCACCCCGACGCCCTCGCGCAGGCGGTCGAAGCCTTCGTTGATCTCCTCGAGCTTCAGGCGATGGGTGAGCAATTGGTCGACCGGCAGGCGGCCGGCGCGGAAGAGGGCGATCATGCGCGGCACGTCGCGCTGCGGAGCGGACGAGCCGACATAGGAGCCTTTGAGGGTCCGCTCCTCGGCGACCAGCGTGATTGGCGCGAGACTCATACGCCTGTCCGGATGGGGGAGGCCGGCGGTCACGGTCATGCCGCCGCGGTTGGTCACGGCGTAAGCGAGTTCGAGCGCGGGGACTGAGCCCGCCATCTCGAAGGCGATATCGACGCCATTGCCGGAGAGGCGGCGGATTTCCCCGACGGCGTCGTTCGAGTGCGCGTTCACCGTCTGCGTCGCGCCGAGTTTCGTCGCGAAGGCCAACTTCTCGTCCGAAAGATCGACGGCGATGATCTGGCGCGCGCCGGCGAGCCGCGCGCCGAGCACGACGCTCAGGCCCACGCCCCCTAAGCCGACCACCGCGACCGATTGTCCGGGTTCCATTTTGGCAGTGTTGACCACCGCGCCAACCCCGGTCAGCACCGCGCAGCCGAACAAAGCCGCGAGTTCCAGCGGCAGGTCGGGGTCGATCTTGACGCAGGATTCGCGCGCCACAACCGCATGGGTCGAAAAGGCCGCGACGCCGAGGAGATGGTTGACCGGCTCGGCCTGAAAGGAAAGCCGGCGCTCCCCGGAAAGCAGCGTTCCGGCGGCGTTGGCCTTGGCGGCCGGCTCGCAGAGCGCGGGACGGCCCGACACGCAGGGGCCGCAGTGGCCGCAGCTCGCGACGAACACCATGACCACGTGATCCCCGACCTGGAGATCGGTCACCCCGTCGCCGACCGCCTCGACGATTCCCGCCGCCTCGTGGCCGAGCGCCATCGGGGTCGGGCGGGGGCGCGAGCCGTCGATCACCGATAGATCCGAATGGCAGAGGCCCGCCGCCGCCATTTTCACCTGGACTTCGCCACGGCCAGGGGGGCTAAGGTCGAGCTCCATGATTTCGAGCGGCTTCGATTCCGCATAGGGCGGGGGAAGGCCGGGCTGGCGAAGAACGGCGGCTTGAATGCGCATGGGTTCGGGGTCTCGGACAGGAAAGCCCGATGCTGGGCGAGATCGGCGGGCGGGGCAACTGGAAAATTAACATGGCCCGAGCCCGCTCTTGCGCCGTGAATGCGCTCGCGCCACATGAGGTCGAGCCGCTTCGCCCTGATGCGGGCGCCGCCTGGAGCATAAAGTGATGCCGCAGACCAACAGCCGCCTTTTTGACGATTTCTCGCGTCTCATGACCGATGCCGCAGGCCTTGCCGACGGCGCGAAACGCGAGGCGCAGACCTTCGCCCGCTCGCAGATGGAGCGGATGATGGCCGGCATGAACGTCGTCACCCGTGAGGAGTTCGAGGCGGTCAAGGAGATGGCGGCTCGGGCGCGTGACGAGAACGAGAAGCTTGCCGCAAGGCTCGCCGCGCTTGAGGCCAAGCTCAACGAGCCAAGGCTTTGATCGGACTCGCATTCCGTTACCAGAGCCTTGATTCCGTTAACTGATTTTGTGGACCAAGGTTGGTAATCGGTTTACGAACGGGCGCGAATCAGCAAGGTTGTAGTGGGTTGCGCGACTGAACGGTCGAGGCGGCCTCTGCTTTGTTCCTCGATCCGCCGAAAGACCCTGATGACCTTCATCGAAACCAGCGACGCTGGCGAGCGTCGCGAGCATCCGGTCGACGCCGTCGAGCGATTGGCCGCCGTCAACGAATGGACCTTTGACCGGGCCGAGACGGACGAGATTTCAATCCTGGTCTCAGGCAAGTTCGCCAATTACGACGTCGCCTTCACCTGGCTGCCGGATATGGAATCCCTGCATGTCAGCTGTTCGTTCGATCTCAAGACGCCTGCGCACAAGCGCGCGGCGATCGGCGAACTGACGCAACTCATCAATGAACAATTATGGCTTGGGCATTTCGACCAGTGGAGCCAGCAGGACGTGGTGATGTTTCGTCACGCCTTGTGCTTAGCAGGGGGCGCGGGCGCCAATGACGCGCAGTGCACCGCCGTGGTCAACGCCGCCCTCCAGGCCTGCGAAACCTATTACCAGGCGTTCCAGTTCGTCCTGTGGGCGAATCGCCAACCGCGCGAGGCAATGGCGTTCGCGACCTTCGAGACCCGCGGGGCGGCCTGAAGACGTCGATCGGGGACTGGCGCTTAAGGCTGATTGCGTGTAAGAGCCGCGCCTTCTCATTCGTCGTCGACTTGCCGGGCCTCACCGCCCGCCTCTGACTTGGAGTTCCCCCGGTGGCCGTTCCCAGACGCAAAACTTCACCCTCCCGCCGCGGCATGCGCCGCTCGGCCGACGCGCTCAAGGCGCCGTCCTACGTCGAGGACAAGGATTCGGGTGAACTGCGCCGCCCGCACCACATCGACCTCAAGAGCGGCATGTATCGCGGCCGACAGGTTCTCAAGCCGAAGTCCAAGAACGTCGAGGCTTGAGGCGCGAACGAAACGGCTCGTCTGGCCGCCGATTAAGGACGAGCCGAAGCTGGGACGCCTTGCCCTACTCCAGGTTGCGCCGGCCCGCAGTGCCCGCGCCGAGAACCTTGCTCGCGGCGAGTTGGTGAAGCGCGCCCCGAACTGGACCATAAACCACATTACCAAGCTTTCATGTTCACGCCATCGCGTGTTTAGGCGACTGGGCGCATTCTCTCCGTTGTGAGGCGGCGGGGTCGGTCTCCGCGGCAATGATCGAGATGGCTCGGAGCGCTTGATGTCGTTTAATCGACCCCCCTATTCCCTCCGTGCGGCGCTTTTGGGCGCCGTCGCGCTGGCGGCCCTTGGTGGAGTTGCGGTCGAGACCTCGGTCGCGCCCGTTTCCGCCGCCGCCACGACCGCGCAAGCGCCCGCCGTTCAAGCCCCGGCCGGCCCGGCCTCGTTCGCTGACGTGGTCGACCGCGTGAAGCCCGCCGTCGTTTCGGTCAAGGTCAAGCTGACCGAGGCAGACCCGGTTGATGACGAGGATTCTGACGGGATACCGGGAATGCCCGACATTCCCAAGAACAGCCCTTTCTACCATTTCTTCCGCCACTTCGCCACGCCGGACGACAAGGACGGCGCGGATCGCGGCGACCGGGCGCCGCGCCATCATTTTGCGCAGGCTCAAGGGTCGGGATTCTTCATCTCGGGTGACGGCTACATCGTCACCAACAATCATGTCGTCGATCATGCCTCCGAGGTGACCATCACAACGGCCGAGGGCAAGTCGATGTCGGCCAAGGTGATTGGCGTCGACAGCAAAACGGATCTTGCGCTTTTGAAGGCCGAGGGCAGCAACTTTCCCTATGTGACTTTCGCCGCTCACACGCCCCGCGTCGGCGATTGGGTGATTGCGGTTGGCAACCCGTTCGGTCTCGGCGGAACGGTGACCGCGGGAATCGTCTCGGCTCGCGGACGCGACATCGGCTCCGGCCCGTATGACGACTTCCTGCAGATCGACGCGCCGGTCAATCACGGCAATTCAGGCGGCCCGACCTTTGACG
>DATCEJ010000651.1:0-10197 GCA_036510135.1 Roseiarcus sp.
TCGCCCATGCGCGTCGTTTTCCTGCGCTCGCACGCCGCCAGGGAGCGGCTTCGGCCAGCGCTGTCGCCTGGCAACCTCGACAAGACAATGAGCGCGCCGGTCGTCGCGATCACGGCCTATGACGAGCAGTTCTACGAGCACCTGCCGTTTTTGTTTCCGCACGCCGACGCCAAGGCCTGGTTCGCCAGCGATCCGGCGAAAGCGGCTCGCGCGGCCTTCCAGAACGGCACGTTGCAGGTCGCTTATCTCATCCTCGCGCTGCGCGCGGTCGGTCTCGACACCGGACCGATGACCGGATTCGACAATGCAAAAGTCGACGCCGAGTTCTTCCCCGAAGGACACGTCAAGTCGAACGTCCTGATCAACATCGGCTACGGCGACGCCGAGAAGCTGTTCCCGCGTTCCCCAAGGTTTTCGTTCGACCAGATGGCGAAGATCGTCTGACCGCTCGCCCCACCGTCCAAGCTTGAGGAGACGAATGCGAAGCTGCTCGTTCCAGCGAGGCGGGAGGCCAGGCTGCTGCCATTTTCGACAACCAACAAAAGGTGACGACAATGAGTAATGTTCTTCCCCGTTCCGGCGCTTCGGCGCTGAACACCGCGTGGCTCGCGCCGCACGCGCGTTCGTTGCTGCGCGTCGCGACGGGGCTTGCGTTTCTCGAGCACGGAACAGGCAAGCTCCTGGGCTTTCCTGCGGGCCTCCCGTTCATCGACAAGATGCCGACCGGAATGTTGTACTTCACCGGAACGCTGGAGCTCGTCGGCGGGGCGCTGATTGTGCTCGGTCTGTTCACGCGCCCGGTCGCCTTCATCCTGTCGGGATTCATGGCGGCCGCCTATTTCATGGCGCATTTCCCGATGAGCTTCTTTCCCGCTATCAACATGGGCGAAGCCGCGCTGCTTTACTGCTTCATCTTCCTTTATCTCGCGGCGGCGGGCCCTGGGCCTTGGTCGATCGACAAGGAATGATCGAAAGCTTGGGGTCGACTTAGGCGGGCGCCAGCGCATCGACCGACTGGCGCCGCCTCCGGCGCCAGAAAAGCCAGGAGACGATGGAAAAATTGAGCGCGTTCCATAAGACCCCGTTCAGAAAAGCCATCCGGTAGGAACTGGTGAGGTCGAAGATGACCCCGGAGAAATAGCCGCCGAACGCCATGCCGAAAATGGTCGCCGAAACCACGATACCAATCGCCGCGCCTGCGCGACGAGGCGGCAAGAGCTCACGGCAGATAACCGCATACATCGGCACGATGCCGCCCTGAAACAGGCCGAAGATTCCGGAAACGATGAACAAGGACTCGAGCCCGTTGAAATAAAGATAGAGGAGAAGCGCGACGCCCTGCATGAAAGAGCCGATCAACAGCGTCGCCGAGCCGCCGATGGCGTCGGCGACGAAACCGGAGCCAATGCGCGAGACGATGCCTAGAGCCATCATCAGCGAGAGCATTTCAGCGCCGCGCGCGACCCCATAGCCAAGATCGCCGCAATAGGCGACCAGATGGACCTGCGGCATCGACATCGCGACGCAGCAGGAAAAGCCGGCGGCGATCAAGAGAACCAGCAAAAGCCGCGGCTTTATGCCGACGTCGGCGCGCGCGGCCTCAGTCGCGGCCTCCGCTTGCTCGTAGACCGCGGCGGAAGGCCGGCGGCGCATAGCCAGAGTGAGCGGGAGGATAGCAGCGGCGACGATGATTCCTATGCCGGCATAGGTCACGCGCCAACCGATCAGCGGAATCGTGAAGCTCATCAAGAGCGGCCAGATTGTTCCGGCAAAGTAGTTTCCGGAGGCGACAATGACGACCGCAACCCCGCGCCGCTTGACGAACCAATGCGAAATGTCCGCCATCATCGGCGCGAAGCCGGTTCCTGCGCCGATTCCGATCAGCACATGGGCGGCGGTGAAGGTGGCCAGATTCGGAGCGTAGCCCGCGACAACAAAACCTACGCCCATCGTCACGGCGGAGATGACCAAAGGCAGGACTATGCCAAAACGGTCGGTTATCCGCCCGAGCGCGATCGTCGAGAAGGCGAGCGAACACATCATCAGCGTATAGGGAAGCGAGGCCGAAGAGCGGTCGACGCCGAAATCGAGCTGCGCCGGCGGCAGGACGACGATCACCGCCCACATGCCCGCCCCGATCAGTGTGGCGATCACCAACGACACCGCAAGCCGGGTGAAGGCGTAGGCCCCGTCGGGGGCGTATCGGTCGGCCGACCTGGACAAGCTCGAAAATTGGTTCATTTGCACAAATTTGCGCCATACGGACATTGATAGCAAATTTCCATCGCCGGAACGCTTCGAGGCGATCGCGCGTTACACAATCCCGTTAACCCAAGTCGAATCGGGCCTACTTTACGGCGCCATAATGGCGAAAGCGCGTAATTGCGGTGATGGTCAGACTTGGTGTACGTGTGGGTATTCGTTACGCGGCGACCAGTAAGCGCCGCGCCTTGGGGAAAAGATTGACCAAGCCTTCAACGCCGCTTCTGGATCAAATCGACTCGCCGGCCGATCTACGCAAGCTGAAGGAGAGTGACCTCACTCGGCTGGCTGATGAATTGCGCGCCGAAACGATCAGCGCGGTTTCGGTGACGGGCGGTCATCTCGGGGCCGGGCTTGGCGTGGTCGAACTGACGGTCGCGCTCCATTACGTTTTCAACACGCCGACCGATCGCATCATCTGGGACGTCGGCCACCAGGCTTATCCGCACAAGATCCTGACCGGTCGGCGCGAGCGCATCCGAACGCTGCGGCAAGGCGGGGGCTTAAGCGGTTTCACCAGGCGCTCGGAAAGCGAATACGACCCGTTCGGAGCCGCGCATTCATCGACATCGATCTCGGCCAGCCTTGGCATGGCGGTGGCGCGCGATCTGTCCCACGGCGCCAACCACGTCGTCGCGGTCATCGGCGATGGCGCGATGTCGGCGGGAATGGCTTACGAGGCGATGAACAACGCCGGCGCGATGCGCTCGCGACTTATCGTCATCCTCAACGATAATGACATGTCGATCGCGCCGCCGACAGGCGCGATGTCGGCTTATCTCGCCCGCCTCGTTTCAGGCCGAGCCTATCGTTCACTGCGCGGCGCAGCCAGGCAGCTCGCCCGGCGGCTTCCGAAGTTCATGTACGACAAGGCGAGACTTACGGAGGAGTACGGCCGCAACTTCTGGACCGGGGGAACCCTGTTCGAGGAGCTGGGCTTTTATTACGTCGGCCCGATCGATGGCCACAATCTCGACCATCTTCTGCCGATTTTGAAGAATGTGCGCGATGTGCAGGACGGGCCGGTGCTCGTGCATGTGGTGACGAAGAAGGGCAAGGGCTATCCGCCCGCCGAGGCGGCCGACGACAAGTACCACGGTGTTTCGGCGTTTGACGTGATCACGGGCACACAGGCGAAGCCCAAGACGAACGCGCCCGCCTATACCCGTGTCTTCGCCAACGCGTTGGTCGAGGAGGCGCGTCGCGACGCCAGAATAGTCGGCATTACCGCCGCCATGCCGGACGGGACCGGACTGGACCAAATGAAGGCGGTCTTTCCCGATCGCGTCTTCGATGTCGGCATCGCGGAGCAGCACGCGGTGACGTTCGCCGCCGGCCTGGCGACGGAAGGCTACAGGCCTTTCTGCGCTATCTATTCGACCTTTCTGCAGCGGGGCTACGACCAACTCGTGCACGACGTCGCGATTCAGAACCTGCCGGTCCGCTTCGCGCTCGATCGCGCCGGACTGGTCGGCGCGGATGGCGCGACGCACGCGGGCGCGTTCGACATCGCCTATCTCGCCTGTCTGCCAAATATGACGGTGATGGCGGCTTCCGACGAGGCCGAACTCGTTCATATGGTCGCGACCGCGGCCGCCCATGATTCCGGCCCGATTGCGCTGCGCTATCCGCGCGGCGAGGGCGTCGGCGTCGACCTGCCGAAGCAGGGCGAGGTCTTGCCCATCGGCAAGGGCCGCGTGGTGCGCGAAGGCTCGCGGATCGCAATCCTGTCGCTCGGCACGCGGCTGGGCGAAGCCCTCAAGGCGGCGGACGAACTCGCGGCCCGCGGCCTGTCGACCACGGTCGCCGACGCGCGCTTCGCCAAGCCCCTCGATCGCGAACTCATTCTCAGGCTGGCGGCGACGCACAAGCTCCTCATCACGATCGAGGAAGGCGCGCCCGGCGGCTTCGGGGCGCATGTGCTGACCTTGCTCAGCGACGCGGGCGCGCTCGAGCACGGGCTCAAGGTGCGCACAATGACGCTGCCGGACAAGTTCCAGGATCACGACAAGCCCGACCGCATGTACGCCGCCGCCGGGCTCGACGCGAAGGGGATCGTCGCCAAGGCGATCGCCGCGCTCGGGGATGTCGAGCATCTCGTCTCGAGCCGCTCCGCGTGAGCCAATCCTCGTCGGGCGAGGAGCACGACGAGCCGCATTCGGGCGGGCGCGGCAATATCGCCGCGATCATCGCTGTCGTCGTTATAGTCGCGCTTGGTTACTGGGCTTTCAATACCATCGATCACCAGCGCAAAATGCAGAACTGCCTCGATTCGGGGCGCCACGACTGTGCGCACTGGGTGCGGTAGATTCGGCAGCAGCCGCGATTGACTTGCTCACGCCGGCGCGGCATAAGCCCGGCCTTGCAGCGGCGCGTGAGCGCCACGTCTATTTTCGGCTCGCCGCTTGGTTGAATTCGCCGTAGCGGTCGTGTCGGCGTTTGCGCGTTTAAGATCGGGCCGCGCTCGATTTTCCGCTGACGATTGGAATTTGGAGACTAGCTCGTGAAGCGGACCTATCAACCCAGCAAGCTCGTGCGCAAGCGTCGTCACGGCTTTCGCGCCCGCTCGGCGACGGTCGGCGGCCGCAAGGTGCTTGCGGCGCGCCGCGCGCGCGGCCGCAAGAAGCTCTCCGCCTGATCGACCAGTCTTCGCCGTCGTCCGGCCATTCGCGTATCGATGAAGACGGCGCGGAAGGGAGCTTTGACCCCTTGCATGAGGATGGCGGGTCTGGCCGCGCCGGCCAACTTTTTGCTCGCCTGACCAAGCGGGCCGAATTTCAGCGGGTCTCGCGCGGGCGCCGCGCGTCGGTCGGGTCGTTCACGCTGCAATCCCGCCGCCGGGATGGAGCCGGGCCAGAGACGGACGTGGGCGCGCGCGTCGGACTGACGGTGACAAAAAGCGTTGGCGGCGCGGTCGTGCGCAATCGCGTCCGCAGGCGGCTAAAAGAGGCCCTGCGCGCCGCGGCGCCTCTTGAGGCGGAGCGCGATCACGATTACGTGCTGATGGCCAGGCGCGAGGCGCTGGGCCGCCGTTTCGCCGCACTCGTCGATGATCTCCACGCTGCCTTTCGCGCCGCTCGGCGCACTGACGCGGATGGTCGCGGACGTGGACCGATCAAACGGACGGCGAAGGACAGAGACGCGCGAACATGAAATCCGAGGACACGCGAAACCTGTTTCTCGCGATCGCGCTGTCGGTCCTGGTTATGGCCGCCTGGCAATATTTCTACGCCGGTCCTCTGTATCAGCGCCAGCACCAGGCGCAGACGGAGACCAGTCAGGCCAATCCCGCGTCGCCAACCGAGGCGCAGCCAAGCGCCGCCGCCACGGCGCCGGGCGCCCCGGCTGTCGCCACCCCGCCGGGCGCGCCGACCCGTGCCGCTGCGACGCCGCCCGGGGCGCCGATGAGGGAGGCCCCCGGGACGGTCGCCCAAGTCCTGGCGGCGAGCCCCCGCGTAGTGATCGACACGCCGAGCATCGGCGGGTCGATCGACCTCAAGGGCGGCAAGATCGACGATATTATCCTCAAGGATTACCGCGAGACGATCGACCCGAAGAGCGCGAATATCAGGCTCTTTTCGCCGCCCGGCGCGCCCGACGCCTATTGGGCCGAGACGGGTTTTGTCAGCCCGGGCGGTGGGGTCAAGGCGCCCGGTCTCGACACGGTGTGGACCGCCGACGGCAAGACGCTGACCCCCGCGCGGCCGGTGACGTTGACCTGGGACAACGGCGCGGGCCTCGTCTTCAAACGCGTCGTCGCGGTCGACGACAAATATATGTTCACGATCACGGATTCGGTCGCGAACTCAGGCGCAACGGCCGCGACTGTGCAGCCCTATGCGTTGATCCTGCGCCACGGCAGGCCGAATGTCGCCGGATATTCAGTCTTGCACGAGGGCTTCGTCGGCGTGATCGGCGACGGCGGCGTGCAGGAGGTCACCTACGCAAAGCTCGAGAAGGCCACCGGGATGGTGAACACCTTCAAGGGCGCCGGCGGCTGGCTTGGCTTCACCGACAAATATTGGGGCTCGGCGATCATTCCCGTGCAGACCGCGCCGATCGAGGCGCGCTTCACCGCCAGCGGGACGGTTCAGCCGGTCGACTACCAAGCTGATTTCCTTGGCAAGGAGCAGTCGGTCGCGCCGGGCGCCTCTGTTGAGACCACGACCCGCGTCTTTGCCGGCGCCAAGGAGGTCTCGACGATCGACAAGTACGAGTCCACGCTCGGCATCAAGAAATTCGACCTGATGATCGACTGGGGCTGGTTCTATTTCATCACCAAGCCGATGTTCTGGCTGATCGACACGATCTACAGATTCGTTGGCAATTTCGGCGTCGCGATCATGATCGTCACGGTCATGGTCAAGCTCGCCTTCTTCCCGCTCGCCAATCGCTCTTACGGTTCGATGGCGAGGATGAAGAAAATCCAGCCTCAGATCGCGGCGCTGAAGGACCTCTATCCAGACGACAAGGTCAAGCAGCAGCAAGAGCAGATGGCGCTGTTCAAAAAGGAGGGCGTTAACCCGATCGCCGGCTGCCTGCCGATGGTGATCCAGATCCCGGTGTTCTTCGCGCTGTACAAGGTCATCTTCATCACCATCGAGATGCGCCACGCGCCGTTCTTCGGCTGGATCCGGGACCTGAGCGCGCCCGACCCGACCAACGTGTTCACGCTGTTCGGCTTGGTTCCGTGGGACCCGACCGCGCTGCCCGCCTTCGGCCATTTCCTCCACCTTGGAATCTGGCCGCTCGTCATGGGCGTGTCGATGTTCTTCCAGATGAAGATGAATCCCGAGCCGGCCGATCCGGTTCAGAAGACGATGTTCTCCTGGATGCCGGTCATCTTCACCTTCATGCTCGGCACGTTTCCGGCCGGTCTGGTCATCTACTGGACCTGGAACAACACGCTGACCGTGCTCCAGCAATATTACATCATGACCAAGGCGGGCGTGAAGGTCGAGCTCTGGGGCAACCTCGCCAGGCTCTTTCCCAAGAAGACGAGCGCGGTGAAGACGCCGAGCGTATGAGCGAACCAACGGTCGCGCCCGACTGGACCGAGGCGGGGCGCAAACTGTTCGCTGGCCCCTGCGAATTCTTCTTCGCCGCCGCGCGTTCTGACGGCTTGCCGCCGGTGGGACCGCCTGAGATCGCCTTCGCGGGCCGCTCGAACGTCGGCAAATCCTCGCTCGTCAATGCGCTGACCGGCCGCTCTGCGCTCGCGCGCACGTCGCGCACCCCCGGGCGCACGCAGGAACTGATCTTCTTCGATCTGAATGGCAGAGCGAACTTGGTCGACATGCCGGGTTACGGCTACGCGGCGGTCGCGAAGTCGAAGTCGGAGTCCTGGGGCGAGCTCGTCCGCGACTATCTGCGCGGACGTCCCTCCCTCTTGCGCGTGTTCGTGCTCGTCGACGGCCGGCATGGCCTGAAAGAGAGCGATCACGAGACGATGCGTGGGCTCGACGCCGCCGCCGTCTCCTATGCGGTCCTGCTGACCAAGGCCGACGAAGTCAAAGCCGCCGACCAAAGCGCGCTGATCGCGGCGACGCTCGAGGGCTTGCGCAAGCACGTCGCCGCCTATCCGGAGGTGATCTTAACTTCGTCCCGGACCGGCGATGGCGTCGCCGACTTGCGCGCGCATATCGCGCGGCTCCTCGCCGAGCGGGGCGGTGGCGCGGCTCTGTAGCCGCGGTCGCTGACCGCGGCGGACGCGATCATCGATCGCGTCTACAAACCGCGGCCGGCGCGATCATCGATCGCGCCTACAAACGCTCCCTGAGCGAGCGATAGAAGGCGCGCACGTCCTCCGCCAGGGCTTGGGGCTGCTCCATGGCGGCGAAATGGCCGCCTTTCTTCATGACCGTCCAGCGGCGAATGTTCGGGAACATCGGCTCCGCCAGCGAGCGTGGAGGATGCAGGATCTCGCGCGGGAATTCGGCGTAAGCCGTCGGCGCCGTGACCGTGGCGCCATCCGGGATCATCCAGGGTCGATGGAAGCGAAAATAATAGGGGTAGAAGGACGAGCCGATGGCGCCGGTGAACCAATAGAAGCTGATGTTGGCGAGCATTTGGTCGCGAGTGAAGACGCTCTCAACATCGCCGCCGCAATCCGACCAGGCGCGAAATTTCTCCACAATCCATGCCGCTAGCCCGGCCGGAGAATCGGTCAGGCCAAAGCTCAGGGTTTGCGGCCGGGTGCCTTGGATCGACGCATAGGCGGCATCCTCCTTGAGCCAGTATTTGACCTGATCGATAAAAACTTGCTGCTCGGGAGTGGGATTCTTGATCAGTTCCGGCTCGCGGCGAACGGCGAGAAAATTGACGTGAATGCCGATCAGCTTGTCGGCATGCGCGTAGCCCATCCGCGCGGCGGTGACGCCGCCCCAATCGCCGCCCTGAACCGCGAAGCGCTTGTAGCCAAGCGTGTCGGTCATCAGCTCGGCAAAAATATCCGCGAACTCCTCGACGCCGAACCGCTTCTGCCCGGGCCGGAACGAGAGCCCATAACCCGGCAGCGACGGGGCGACGACCGTGAAGGCGTCCGCCGGATCGCCGCCGAAGCTCGCCGGATCGGTAAGTTGGGGGATGAAATCCAGGAACTCGAACACCGACCCCGGCCAGCCGTGCATCAACAGGAGCGGCGTCGGATTGGGTCCCTTTCTTGGCACGTGCAGAAAGTGCAGGTCGGTGTCCGGCCGCGTCATCTTGAATTGCGGGAAGGCGTTCAGCCGCGCCTCCTGCGCGCGCCAGTCGAAGGGGCCACGCCAAGTGTCGACGAGCTTACGAAGATAGTCGACGTCCGTCCCATAGAGCCACGCCTCGCCCGGCGCGGAATCGGGAAAGCGGGTGCGCGCGAGACGCGCGCGCAAGTCCGCAATATCGCTATCCGGAATGCGCAATGTGAATGGCTGCGGCATCGGCTGCTCTTCGGGCTCTTGTTTCACTGATGATCCTCGAATGAAGGCGCCTCGCAAGTCAAACAAGGCGCCGCGCGGCGTCTCTCCCTTCTCCCCACGGGAGAAGATGGCGGGCGATAGCCCGCCGGATGAGGGAGCCCTTCCGAAGCACGATGCGCGCGCCCTGCGCGAACCCTCACCCCCCTCTCCCGTAGGAGAGGGGAGGGCAGCCGCTTCAGCCGCCCGTTCGAATCGCGACCTCGCGTGGCTGCATTTCCCATCCAGCTCAATTACGCGATCGGGCCGAGGCTGCCGCTTCTTTCTCGGCTTTGATGGGCCGCTCAGCTCTCGAAAGGCAACCCCGCATATTGTTCGGCGACCACCGCCGCCGCATGCGTCGATCGCAGCAGATGATCGAACTCGCTGAGCTTGACCCTTGTCTCGAAGGCGTCGTCGTCGGGAAAGACGTGCAACAATTTGGTCAGCCACCAGGAGAAGCGCTCGGACGCCCAGACGCGCCTCAGCGCCATGTCGGAATAGCTCTCGAGGTGGCGATCATCCCCTTTTGAGAAATGCGCGCCAAACGCACGCGCGAGATAGAAGACATCAGAGATCGCGAGGTTGAGGCCCTTCGCTCCAGTTGGGGGCACGATATGCGCGGCGTCCCCGGCGAGAAACAGCCGGCCGTAGCGCATCGGCTCGGCGACGAAGCTGCGCAGCGGCGCGATTGATTTTTCGATCGACGGCCCGGTCACGATCCTGGCGGCGATATCGTCCGGAAATCGGCGCCTGAGCTCGTCCCAGAACTTTTCGTCCGGCCAGTCCTCGATCCGCGTGTCGAGGCTGCATTGGATGTAGTAGCGGCTGAGCATCGGATTGCGCAGCGAGGCGAGCGCAAAGCCCCGCTCGTGACGGGCGTAAATGACCTCCCCGACCGGCGGCGTTTCGGACATGATCCCGAGCCAGCCGAACGGATAGGCCCGCTCGAAGATCTTGAGCACTGACTTCGGAATGCTCTGCCGCGATATGCCGTGGAACC
>DATCEJ010000652.1:0-6149 GCA_036510135.1 Roseiarcus sp.
GCACTTTGTTCGGGAAGTATCGCCCCGGCGGTGGATCGCTTGAGATCGAGGGCAAGGTCAAGGCGCTCAGGAGCACGACCGCCGCCAAGAAGGCGGGCGTCGCCTATGTCGCCGAGAGCCGCCGCGCGATGTTGTTCGGCGATGAGCCTGTGTACAAGAATGTGTCGATTGCGGTTCTTGAACGCCTGTCGAAATGGCTGTTGAAGCCGGACCGCGAGCGGGAGATCGCCAAGGTTCAGGTCAAAGATCTCGACGTCCGTCCGCCCGATGTCGAATGGCGCCTCGGCGGCCTCTCGGGAGGCAATCAACAGAAGGTCGCGCTGGCGAAATGGCTGACCTACCCTCCCCGGATCCTCCTCCTGGCTGAACCGACCCGAGGCATGGACGTCGGCGCCAAGGAGGATGTGGTCAGGATCGTGCGGCATTTGCGCGATCAGGGCATCGCCATCGTCGTCTTTTCCACCGAGCCGGAAACCGTGCTCTCGCTTGCCGACCGGGTGCTGGTTATGCGCAAGGGCGAGATCGCGCATGAATTCGCTGGCGAAGCGATCAGCAAGGATCGGCTGCTCGCCGCCGCCTGACGACGATAGGATTTAATCGCATATGGACATGCAGAGCGCTGAGGCTGGATCCACACGCGCCTTTCGTCTGGGCGATTTCCTGCGCGATCAGCTGCGCAACATCGCGCCCTTCATAACCCTCATCGCGCTCGTCGCCTTCTTCAGCATCGCGAGCCCGACTTTCGCCTCGCTCGGCAATCTGGAGAATATTCTCCAGCAGGTATCGATCACGGCGATCATGGCCGTCGGTCTCACCTTCGTCATCCTCACGGCGGAGATCGACCTCTCGGTCGGCGCGATCGCCAACGCCACGGCGATCGTGCTCACCTTCTTCACGCTGCAGCCGGACTACGTGAACATCGCCAATCTGCCGATGCCTGGCGCGATCGCGATCGTGATCGCGCTCATGGCGTGCGGCGCGCTTGGCCTGCTCACCGCGTTCGGGGTCACGCGCATCGGCATCCCATCCTTCATTATGACGCTGGCGATGATGCAGATCGGCGCCGGCATATCGGCGGTTCTGGTGCGCGGCCAGATCGCCTATTCGGTCCCGCCTCTCATTCTGACGCTGGGATCCAAGACGATCTTCGGCCTGCCCTGGATCATCGTCGTTGCGGCGCTCCTCCTGCTCGTCGCCCATCTCGTGCTGACCTACACGCGTTTCGGCCGCTACGTTTACATGGTCGGCGGCAACCGTGAGGCGGCGGAATATTCCGGCGTCAATGTCCGCTTCATCGTCGGCGCGGTGATGGTCATCTCGGCCGTGTGCTCAGGGTTCGCCGGCATGGTCGGCGTCGCCTATTTCGGCAGCGCCCAGCAGAACGAGTTCGACACCTTCCTGCTCGACGCCATCGCCGCCGTGGTGGTCGGCGGCACCAGCCTGTTTGGCGGGCGCGGCGGCATCGGCAACACGATCGTCGGCCTGTTCGTGCTCGGCGTCCTCAACAACGGTCTGGACTACGTCAAGATCGACAGCTTCCTCAAGATTCTCATCCGCGGCATCATTCTGCTCGCGGCGCTGACCATCAATGTCTATGCCGAGCGGTTGCGCTCGGCGCGGAGCGGCGAGCGGGCCGCCTGAGATTGGTTCGTCGCACGATCTGGATCAGCGCGTTGCTTTTCGCAACGACAGCGGCGTCGGCGGCGGGAAGCGGCGGCCGGGTTCTGACGGCTTTGGATGTTGTCGCCATCCGCATCCCTGACCATGCCGAACTGGACACGACCACGCGCATAGAGCCCGACGGCACCGTCAACTTTCCGTATGTGGGCCGCATCAAGGCGGCTGGGCGGACGGAAGACGATCTCGCGCGCGCCATCGGAAGGCGGCTGGTCGCGCTGAAAATCCTTGCGGGGCCTTGAGTTCGAACAAAGGCGGGAGGGCCGCGAAGGCGCTTCGCTCTGGTCCCAAACGAACCTAATCACATAGAAATTTAGCATTGAAATTAGAGTCCTGCGCCCCATCTGTAGTTGCGTCCGACGTTGGATTGGACGGCCAAAACTCAGAAAAAATCAGAAAATAGAATGAACTGCTCACAGAATACCCATCGCGCCGGCGCCTCCTCGCCGCTCATCGTCAACAATCTCTGCGCCCAGTTGGCGCCGCTCAATCGCTATGGCCTGCCTGGCCTCGGCGCCGTTGTCGCTGACGGGGCGCGCGCGCTCATCGGCGTGTCGCGCAAGGCTTTTGGCGCCGCGCTCACCCGCGCCGAGTCGACTGAACTCGCCGCGTAACGCTGACGGGCCCGGGGTTATCGCACCAGCACGTTCTTGAACTGCCAAGGATCGCCCTGGTCGATATCCTCGGGGAACAAACCAGGGCGGCCCATGAGCGGCGTCCAGTCCGTGTAGACGCCGACGACCGGCCCGAGATAGGGCAACTGAACCTCAAGGCAGCGGCGGAAGTCCAACTCGTCCGCTTCCACAATGCCGGCCTTCGGGTTCTCGAGCGCCCAGACCATGCCCGCCAGCACGGCTGACGTGACCTGCATGCCGGTCGCGTTCTGATAGGGCGCGAGCGCGCGCGTCTCCTCGACCGAGAGCTGCGAGCCGTACCAATAGGCGTTGCGGGCGTGGCCGTAGAGAAGCACGCCCAGTTCGTCGATGCCGTCGAGAATCTCGGCTTCGCCAAGGAGATGATGCGCGTTCTGGATTTCGCCGGCCCGGCCGAACAGTTCGTGCAGGCTCAGCACCGCGTCGTCGCAGGGATGATAGGCGTAGTGACACGTTGGCCGGTACGCCGGCTCGCCCTTGTCGCCGCGCACGGTGTAATAGTCCGCGATCGAGATCGCCTCGTTGTGGGTGACGAGAAAGCCGAACTGCGCCCGCGCGGTCGGGGTCCATGAGCGCACCCGCGTATTGGCGCCAGGCTGATCGATGTAGATCGCCGCGCCGCAGCCGGCCTTGTGGTAGCCCGCGTTGTCCGGCGCCCATTTCTCGTGTGTGCCCCAGCCGAGTTCGGCGGGCTGCATGCCTTCCGACAAGAAGCCTTCGACCGACCAGGTGTTGACGAAGACGTTGCGCGGCTTCGGGCTCTTGGCGCGCTGGGTGTCGCGCTCCGCAATATGCACGCCCTTGACGCCGAGGCGCTGCGCGAGACGCGCCCATTCCTCTTTGCTCCTCGGCTCCGGAGCCTTGTCGCCAAGATCCTGGGCGAGATTGACCAGCGCCTGCTTCATGAACCAGGAGACCATGCCCGGATTGGCGCCGCAGCACGAAACGGCGGTCGAGCCGCCGGGAGTCTTGCGCCGTTCCGCGAGCACCGTCTCGCGCAGCGCATAGTTCGTGCGCGACTCATTGCCGAGCGACTTGTCGTAATAAAAGCCCGGCCAAGGCTCGACGACGGTGTCGACATAGAGCGCACCGATTTCGCGGCAATGGCGCATCAGGTCGAGCGATGACGTGTCGACCGACAGGTTGACGCAGAAGCCCTGGCCTGAGCCCGCGGTCAGGTGTTTGGTCAGCACGTCGCGATAATTGTCGCGCGTGAGGCCTTCGTGCACGAAGCGGATTCCGCGGTCATCGAGAAGCTTCCGGTCGGAATCGTTCGGGTCGATGACGACGAAGCGGTCCGGGTCGAATTCGAAGTGACGCTCGATCAAGGGCAATGTCCCTTTGCCGATCGATCCGAAGCCGATCATCACGATCGGGCCGGTGATGCGCCCGTGCCGCGGCCAATGGGTCATCAGATCTCCTTCAAGGACAAGCCGGGTGTCTTCAGGCGCTTAAAGCCATGGCCTTCCGGGCGCGTCAATAGCGCGGCGGCCAAGGATTCCGTCGTGAAACCGTCACAAGAACGAGGCCGGCGGACCGCACCCATGCCCAGGCATTGGCGACACCATGGTGCAATAGATTCCCCTCGCTTGCTGTGTCATTGTCAAGGAGCCGGGGTGGTCGCCATCCTTTTCGTCGTACGGCAGGCTTTTGCTGCCGCGAACAAAACACTGGTGAACATCGCTTCAGGGTGGGGGCCAAGCATGATGACGAGAACTCAATCCTTGCTGATGACGATCCTTGTGGCGGGTCCTGCCGCGCTCGGCGGCTTGGCGCTGGCCGCGCAAGATAGGTACACGTTGCAGGTGCCTGGCGGTCTCGCCTTCTCCGAGTTCAGGGGATACGAGGATTGGCAGTTTGTCGCCGTCAGCCATAACGGAGACCGGCTCGCAACGATCCTCGGCAATCCGGCGCTGATCGAGGCCTACAGGTCGGGTATTCCGGGCAACGGCAAGCCGTTTCCCGACGGCGCGAAGTTCGCAAAGATTCATTGGACCGCGAGGACAGCTGACGATCAGCCGGGTCCGCCAGCCGTTCCGGGCGCGTTGCATGACGTGGACTTCATGGTGAAGGACAGCAAGAGGTTTGCGGACAGCGGCGGTTGGGGATTCGGCCAATTTGAGTACGACGTGGCGTCCGAGACGTTCAGGCCCGGTACGACGGAGGACTCGCCCCCGCAGGAGCATGACGCCAAATGCGGCTTCGCCTGCCATACGATCGTGGCTGACAAGGATTACGTGTTCACGGCCTATCCGAAGCGGTGACGGCGTAAGCGCGCGCTAGGGATTGAAGCGCTTGCGCGCGCTTTCCGCGCCCATCGAGGCCAAGCAGTCGGTCGAGCGAAATCGCGCCGGGGCCGAAGGTGAGGATCGCGAGCGCCATCGCCGCCCAGTACAAATGGAAATTCGCCCAGCCCCCCGGGTAGGTCATCTGGATGACGACGATCATGCCCAAAAGGCCGAGCGCCGCCCAGCGGGTGAGGAGGCCGAACGCGAGCAGGATCGGCAGCACGATTTCGCCCGTGCTCGCCATTGCCGCGACGAGTTCCGGCATGGGAAATGGGATCTGGGCGCCGAGGATGTGAAGCTTGTAGTCTTGCGTGAATAGAACTTTCGTTCCGAACGAGAGCGTGAACCAGCCGTCCCAGCGCGTGAGCCCTGAGGCGAAGAAAGGCCGCGCCAGCGTCACACGCAAAATCAGCAGCGGGAGCCATTCCGGAACGCGCCCAAAGACGGCGCCGGTCAGGCGAGCGATCGGGTTCACGGGCGCGAGCGCCGGCGCGTGTGCGGCGTCGGCGATCATGACGCGCGTCCGGGGATGATGGAGGCGACGGCGCCGGACTCGACCAATCCGACCAGATGGGTACCGAAGTCGAACGCCGGGTCGTCGAGAGCGGTGAGGGCCTCGATCAGTGTCGCGCCTTCCTGCATCTTCAGCGCGAAATCATAAGCGAGCGGCGGCAGCACACGCACGCGGACGTCGAACTCGGGGCGCGTGATGAGCGCGTCTTCGCCGGGCCCCTCTGCAAGCGCGACCGTATGGTCTGGGTTCTGAGCCGAGGCCCAGATGGTCGCGGCTGGCGTTGCGAAGCGCAGGAGCCGCGCTGCGGGGTGAAAAGCAATCCGCGTTGCAGGCAAACAATCGGGACCGAGAGCGGCAAGCTCGCCGACGGTCGCCACGGTTGCGTCTTCGGCGTGATAGGCCTCGACCCAGGCGTTCTCGAGCCGCGCCACCTCGGGAAGTGCGGCGACAGCATGATGGAGTTGGGCCAAACCACGGTCGTCATCGCGAGCGTAAGCGAAGCGATCCAGGGATGAGGGGTCGGGGCGGTGGCTCTGGATCGCCGCGTCGCTCCGCTCCTCGCGATTCCGTCCGAACGCATCATCTTCTAGGCTCGGCCCAGCCCCTGTCCGCGCCAGATATTCAGCCACGAACTCAGGAAACTCCGCGCCATACGCGATCATCACCGGCGAGCGCGGCCTATGCGCGCGCACAAACGTCCGCGCCAGCGCGCGGAACAGGTCGTCGCCCGCAATCCGCAGTGCGACGGGATAGCGCGCCTCGAGCGCGCCAATCAATCCGACCGTGACATTGTTGCGATAGACCGCAAATCGGCGCGCGTCGGGCGCGCCCATGCGCCCATGGGTCGTCGCGGGCGGCGGCGCGGAAGGCTCGCTGAGCGCCGCTGCAAAAGCGCGGACTGTTGTCTCAAACGACATCGGCGCGCTCTAGGCCTACGCTCTCGACAATCGCGCGCTCCGCCCGGCGCGCTTCGCTGAGAAGCGTTGGCCACGCGGGCACATCGTTGTCCCATTCGAT
>DATCEJ010000653.1:0-4919 GCA_036510135.1 Roseiarcus sp.
CGAGCGCGTATCCCAGGACATTCGCGACCTTGTCCTCGGCGAGGCTTCGGACGAAGACTTGGCGCGGTCGCTTCGCCTGCTCGAAACCGTCAGGGACCGGCTCCTAAGCCTCGCGGAAGCGCGAACCGCCGCCCCCGAGCCCAAGCGATCGGCAGCCCGATGAACCTCGATCGCCGACGCGCCGTGCCGCTCTGGCTGTTGGGCGTGTTCACTTTCAGCGGGCCTGTCGGCATGCACATATTCGTGCCTGCGCTGCCCGCCGCGGCGGAGGACCTTCACGCGACACAGGCCGCTCTGGAGCTGACGATCAGTCTCTACATCCTGGGATTGGCGGTGGGGCAATTGGTCTACGGGCCCGCGTCGGATCGCTTTGGGCGCCGGCCGGCGCTGCTGGTCGGCCTCTCCATTTTCACGATTGCGAGCATTGCCGCGCTCTTCGCTCCAGATATCCACACGCTCGTCCTCGCGCGTTTTTTCCAGGCTGTAGGCGGCTGTTCGGGACTGGTGCTCGCTCGCGCCATCATTCGCGACACATCGCAGGCGCATGAAGCTGCGCGCCGTCTGGCGCTCACGAATTTGCTGGTAACCGCGGGCCCTGCGGTTGCGCCGCTGATCGGCTCCGCTCTCAGCGCCTTTTGGGGCTGGCGAACGATTCTGGCGGGGCTCGCCGCCTTGGGCGTGGCCAACTTCGTGTTGGCATGGCGCATGTTGCCGGAGACGCGGCCTGAGGCGCTCTTCGTCAGCGCCTCGCGATATGCCCGAGACTATGCCGGCCTGCTGCGCTCCCGGCAGTTTCTGGGCTATTCCGTCGGCGGAGCCTGCGCGACGACCTCGCTCTATGCGTTCATCGCGTGCGCGCCTTTCATTTTTATTGATCGGTTGCATGTTCCCAGCGCCAGCGTCGGCCTTTATCTCGCGCTCCTCGTCTCGGGCATCTGGCTCGGCAGCCTTCTCGCCAGTCAACTGATTTCTCGTTTTTCCTTGACCCGCTTTGTGGTCGTCGCCAATGCGGTCAGCGTCGTAGCTGCGGCTGCGTTCCTCGGCTTTGTGATCGCCGATCGCGCGACTCTCGTAGCGATTGTCGGAACGATGTTCGTGTTCAGCGTCGGGGTGGGCGCGGCGGCGCCCGCGGCCCTCGTCAAGGCGATCAGCGTGAACCCGCGCGTCACGGGAACAGCGTCCGGACTTTACGGTTCGGTTCAGATGGCTGTCGCGGGCGCCCTGGTCATGCTCGCCGGCTGGGGGGCGAACCCGGCGTTCGCCTCCGCGTCTGTGCTCCTTGCCGCAGGCCTTGTGGCGCAGGCGTCGTTCTGGATCGCGGGCAAACGGAGCGCAGCCGTCGCCACGCCGGAAAGTGAGGCTGCGTCAAAAGCCGGGACTGACGGCCTTAAGCGCCGCGTCTTGCGAGCTGGTCGCGGATCTCGGTCAGGAGAACGACTTCCTTGGTGGGGGGCGCCGGCACGGGAGGCTCTTTGGCCGCCCTTCTGGTCATGGTGTTGATCCCCTTGATGACAATGAACAGCGCGATCGCGATAATGAGGAAGTTGATCACCGCGCTGATGAAATCGCCGTAGGCGAAAACCCCGCCCTGCTTTCTCGCGTCGGCCAGGTTGGTCGCGGTCACCGCGCTCGAAAGCGGGACGTAATAGTTTGAGAAGTCGGCTTTTCCAGCCATGCCAATGATCGGCATGATGAGGTCGTTGACCAGAGAATCGACGACCTTGCTGAATGCCGCGCCGATGATGAAGCCGACGGCGAGGGTGAGCGCGTTGCCTTTGAGCGCAAACTCCTTGAATTCATTCCACATGAGCTGTTGTCCTCTCAAAGGCGGACCCCGGTTGCGCTGGGCCCATTCCACGTTCAGGTAGGCTAACCGAGCCGGCGTGAGAGATAAAGGCCGTTGGTCGGGGCGCAGGGCTACCCGGATCGCGACGCCGCGCCACTGCGGCGCTCGCCGTCTTCCGTCGAGGGCTGCCCAAAAATCATCGCGTAGAGCCGTCCCTCGCCCAAGGCCACGCTTAAATTCCTGAGACCAAAAAACGGAATCAGCGCGATGAACAGAATGGCGGTGATGCTGAGGAATCCCACGAGACCGCCACCGCCGATCACAGGCACACTGTCGATGATCGTCTTTCCACGAAACAGGCCTTCGATCGTCTTTTCGACGACATGGGCGACAAGAAAAAGGACCGTCAGCAGGAGAGTTTCGTAGAGGATGGGATAGATAAGCGGCCTCTTGCGCAGCCAGCGACCGGGGTCAAAGACTTCAAACAGCATCATGACTTTCGCGAAGACGAGGGCGTTAATGAAGGCGAAGCCAAGCATGGGGAAATTAATCCCGTGCTCGCGCATGACGACGCCCTGATTGAGCGTGAAGACGCCGAAGAGAATCCAAAGATAGAGGAAAAGGACAAAGAACCTGCGAAACTCGTCGACCGCTTTGGCTTTAAGGGACCGCCCACCGTGAGCGTTGGCTTCAGACGCGACGACTGTGTTGGCGCCTGTTGGATCCGCTGTCATCGGAGAGCCTCCCAAACCATCATAGCGCTCGCGCCCAGGATCGACCCCTAAGGCTGCTTGGCGCCCTTTTTCGACTTCGCCTTTTTGCCCTTCTCGCTCGCCGCCTTGGAGCCCGTTGCAGGGCCAAGCTCGTTGAGCCTTGTCTGCAAAAGCGCCACGCGCGCCTCGGTGACGCGCAGGCCGCAATAGCCGTGTACGCTTTCCTTTGCGTAATCGCGGCAGAGTTCGTCGCGCTGCCCAGCGAAGCCGTTCTGATCGCGCACGAGGGCGGCCGCCTGCGCGCTGTCCCCGGCGCGGTCCTCGATAATGTGCAGGATTTTGCCCATCGCCTTTTCCGCCGCAGCGCGCTCCTTCACGATCTTGGCCGCATCGCCGACCAATGACGCGCCGTCGGGACCCCAAAGTCCGCCGGGAGCGGTTTGGCAATCCGCGGCCTTGAAGACGCAGGCGGTGATTTGGCTCGGCACGAGCAGCGCGCCGCTCAGAACGTCGAACGAGATCGGGCAGGCGGGGACCTTGGCCTCGTACCGCTCGAGTCCGTCCGGACGACGGCCAACATTGGTCGCCTCGATCGGCGTCTCGCCGACGATGTCGACGATACAGCGCTGCGACGAGTCGGAGACGCCTTCGCCGACGAGTTGCAGCTTGTCCACTGTGACCGACTTCTCGTCGCCGGAAATCTGCAGGAGCCCCGATTTGCCGTTAAGCATGAGCGGACGCCCGACAAGGCTCGCGAGTCCTGCCGCAGGGCTCGCCTCAGCGTCCTTGCCGCCGGATCCCGCTGCCGTTGCGGGGGCGCCCGAACTCTTATGCTTCGGCTTCGCAGGTGCGACTTTCGCGCCCTGCGGCTCGGCGGGAGCGGCGCCAGGGAGCATCAATTGCGCGCGGGTTTGACTCGCCGCCAGGGCTGCGACGAAGAGCGCTGAAATCAAGCGGCGGAAGCCTCGAGTCATCGGCGAAGTGTAAAGGCGCTGACGAGAAAGGGGAAGGCGCGAGGGGATGGGAATAGGGAGCTCAAAGCTTGAAAATCCACGGCTTCCGCGCCTTGCGCCACTAAAACGCCCCACCTATATACGCCCCGACTGGCCGGTTGGGGCGCGAAGCCCGATGGATCGGCCGAAATCTGGTTGAAAGATGGGGACCGGAGGACGTCCGCCGTCGGCTATGAAGCGACCGGTGAAACGTCTCTCCTAGGCCTTGCCGCTTTGGGGCTCGGCGGTCCCGCAGAAGAACAGGGGTGAGTAATGGCGAAAGTAATTGGCATCGACCTTGGCACAACCAATTCGTGCGTCGCTGTCATGGAGGGCTCGGCCCCCAAGGTGATCGAGAATTCCGAAGGCGCGCGTACGACGCCTTCGATCCTTGCGTTCACGGACGACGGCGAACGTCTCGTGGGTCAGCCCGCCAAGCGGCAGGCGGTGACCAATCCCGAGCGCACCATCTTCGCCATCAAGCGGCTTATCGGGCGCCAGTTCGACGATCCGATCAGCAAAAAGGACATGTCGCTCGTCCCTTACAAGATCGTTCGCGGTCCCAATGGCGACGCATGGGTCAACGTCGATGGCAAGCAATATTCGCCCTCGCAGATTTCCGCATTCATCTTGCAGAAGATGAAGGAGACGGCCGAGGCCCATCTTGGCGGTCCGGTCACTCAGGCGGTCATCACGGTTCCCGCCTATTTCAACGACGCCCAGCGACAGGCCACCAAGGACGCGGGCAAGATCGCCGGCCTTGAGGTGTTGCGCATCATCAACGAGCCGACCGCGGCGGCGCTCGCCTACGGCCTCGACAAGAAGAAAGCCGGCACCATCGCGGTCTATGACCTTGGCGGGGGCACCTTTGACGTGTCCGTGCTCGAGATCGGCGACGGCGTGTTCGAGGTGAAGTCGACGAACGGCGACACCTTCCTCGGCGGCGAAGATTTCGACATGCGTTTGGTCGAGTATCTGGCGGGCGAGTTCAAGAAGGAGCAGGGCATCGACCTGACCAAGGACAAGCTTGCCCTCCAGCGCCTCAAAGAGGCGGCTGAGAAGGCGAAGATCGAGCTGTCGTCCGCGACCCAGACCGAAATCAACCTCCCCTACATCACTGCCGACGCGACGGGGCCGAAGCATCTCGCGCTCAAGCTGACGCGGGCGAAGTTCGAGGCGCTGGTCGACGACCTCATTCAGAAGACGGTCGAGCCGTGCAAGAAGGCGCTCAAGGACGCCGGCCTGTCCGCGGGCCAGATCGACGAGGTGGTTCTGGTCGGCGGCATGACGCGCATGCCCAAGGTGCAGGAAAAGGTCAAGGAATTCTTCGGCAAGGAACCGCGTCGCGACGTCAACCCCGACGAAGCGGTGGCGGTGGGTGCCGCGATCCAGGGCCAGGTCCTGTCGGGCGACCGCAAGGACGTGCTG
>DATCEJ010000654.1:0-6136 GCA_036510135.1 Roseiarcus sp.
CCAATCGAGAACATAACGTAGAGGCCAATCGGATGAAGCACGACCCCGACCGGCGCGCCGACGGCCAGCACCAGATAGCCGATGCGCGAAAAGAAACGCGAGGCGTCCGCGGCGTCGTCGCGCTCCGCCGCTCTCGAGCCCTTCCCGTCCGCCGCGGCCGCCATGCTTCCAAATCCGATTGCGGCGCGGATCTTTCCGTGCGTCGCCATCCAGGACTTATTCGACCTCAGCGGCGAGGCGCCTGTGTGCGCGGCGCAACACTTTCGCGGCAATTTCCCATTTTTGCGCAATGATTGACCGCGAGCGCGCGGGCGTGCGACGGACCCCTGCGATGGGCTCGATGGCGCCGATGAGCGCGAAGGCGACAACGTGACCGCCGCCGCGCGGACTGAACAGGGCTCCCGTCGCGCCGCGTGGCTCGGCCTTTATGCCTGCGCAGCGTCGATCGCGCTTTTGGCCATGCAGGCTCTGGCCGCGGGACGGCTCGAGCTCACTTTCGACGAAGCCTATTATACGCTCTGGTCACGCTTCCTTTCTTTCGGATATCTCGACCACCCGCCGATGGTCGCGCTCATCATCCGTGCCTCGACGTGGCTATTCGGCGGCTCGGAGCTCGGCGTGCGGGCGCTTTCGCTCCTCGTCGTTGGCGCGATGCCAGCCCTTATCGCCTTGATCGCCTGGCGCCTGTTCGGTTCGGCGGAAAAAGCCGCGCTCGCCGCGCTCCTATGGATCGCCATGCCGCTCGTCTCCATCGGGGCGGTGTTCGTCGCTCCCGATGCGCCGCTGGTCGTGTTTTGGACGCTTGGGCTGGGCGCTCTGGTTGAGCTCTGGCGGACCGGTCAGAAGCGCTGGCTGATCGCGCTGGGCTTGGCGCTTGGTCTGGCGCTGCAATCGAAATTCACCGCCGCCTTCCTGGCCGCCGGAATCGGCCTCGTCCTGGTCGCGACGCCCTCGCTGCGCCGGTGGCTGATTTCGCCGGCGCTGTTTGCGGGCCTTGCTGTGGCGCTGGCGATATTCGCCCCGTTCGTCGCCTGGAACGCCGCGCACGGCTGGGCGACCTTCGCCAAGCAGCTCGGCCGCGCGGGCCCAAGCGAATTCACGCCCTATTATTTTGCCGAATTCATCGTTGCGCAGATCGGACTTCTCAATCCCCTGGTGGTCGCCGCGTTTGTTCCCGCGGTTGCGGCGATTTCCTGGCGCGCGCCCGTTGCGCCGCGCTCACCCGGCGAAGCCCGGCGCATTCTTGCCTGCACGATCGCGCCCGCGGCGGCTTATTTCATTTTGCATTCGCTCCATGACCGGGTCCAGGGCAATTGGCTCGCCCCGCTCTATCCCGCTGTCACGATTCTGGCCGCCGACTGGATCGCTGAGATTCGCCATGAGCGTGTTTCAGGCTTCGCCGCAGGAATCGCGAAAGCGGCTGCTCAATGGGCGGCCCCAATCGGGCTTGTCGTTGCCGCGCTGACCTTCGCTGAGGCCATCACCGGCGCGGTCCCTCTCGGGCCGGTCAATCCGTTCGCCCGCCTCGAAGGCTTTCGCGAGCTGGCTCGCGATCTCGACGCGAAGGCGCACGCCGACAACGCGGCTTACATTCTGACCCAGGGCTACGCGCTGACTTCACTGATGACCTATTACAGTGATTCCGCGATCGCCGTCGTACAGCCGCAACAGCGTGTGCGGTGGATATTCGAGCCTCAACCGGCTGAGGCCCTGTTCGCCGCGCCCGGACTCGCGCTCGGCGAGCCAGGGCGCCGTTTCGACCTGTCCTTGAAAATGCGCTTTCGCGACGTGGAGCCGGCCGGTCTCTTGCGGCGGCGCCAAGCCGGCGGAACGCTCGAGGCTTACGAGCTCTACCGCGTCGCTGATCCTTACGCGCCGGTCCTCGACCCGGTCTGCTTCCGCGGCGAGGTCAATCTTCAACGGCAATGTCCGTCGTGAGCGATCCGGCCCGTTGCCGCCGGCTCCGATCAGCCGACCCGCAGAAGGATGATCCCAGCAAGAATGACGAGCACGGCCACAGCCCGTTGCGCATGGAACGGCTCGCGGAGCGCCACGACGCCGATAATCGCCGCGAACACGACCGACGTCTCGCGAAGGGCGGCGACGGTGGCGATCGGGGCTCGGGTCATCGCCCAAACAACGATCGCATAGCCGAAAAAAGCGGCGAGGCCGCCGATGAGACCGCGTCCCCAGTCCCTCGCGAACGCAGCGACGGTCGCGCGCCCGCGAAGGCAAAGAAGGATCGGCAAATAGGCGAAGGCGGTCAGCGCGTCCGCCCATGAATTGTAGGCGAAGGCGAATGCCGAGCCAGCGCCCGAGAGCCTCGCGCCTTGCCCGTCGATCACCGAATAGATCGCAATGACGACCGAATTGGCCAGCGCGACAAGGATCGTCGGCCGGTTGATTCGCCCGTGCGCAAATCCGCTCGCGCCCATCGCCAGCACGCCCGCGACGAGGGCGGCGACTCCCAGGCTGGCGATCGGACCCGGCGCTTCGCCCAATGTCACAAGCGCGATGATCGCAGCGATCAGCGGGGCAAGCCCGCGCATGATCGGATACGCGACCGAGAGATCGGCGGTGCGATAGAGCAGTCCGACCAGGATAAAATAGACGATATGGATGAGCGCCGAGGCGACGATGAACGGGAAGGCCGCGGACGCCGGCCGCGGCAGGACGAGAGCGGCGACGACGGCGGCCGCGCCACACCACAGCGCGACGACCGCCGAAGAGAGGAACTTGTCGCCCGCGCTCTTGACGAGCGAATTCCACAGCGCATGAAGGGCCGCCGCGCAAAGTACCGCGGCCAGGACGCCGGAACTGAGGTGAGCAGAAGCGGTCATGAAGGTTTCACAATGATGGATTCGCCCAGCTCCGTCGAGCCGCGCGGCGATGCGGCCAACCGGCAGCGGGCTCGTGCGGAGGCGCGCGCGTTGTTCGCTCGCGTCGGGGCGCGCACCGAGCCCCAGCGACTGTTCGAGACTGGGGGCCTACGCTGGCGCTTTCCTCGCTCGTCGAGCCCGTGCGAAGTGGCGATCGTCAATACTGGCGGTGGGGTTGCCGGCGGCGATTCCTATTCCGTCAGTCTGACGCTGGACGAAGGCGCCGAGGTCGAGGCGACCACGCCCTCGGCAGAGCGGATCTATCGCAGCGACGGCCCTGCGGCCTCCATCGCGACCCGGCTCGTTCTCAAGCCGGGCGCAGGGCTTTTCTGGCTGCCGCAGGAGACGCTGATGTTCGAGGGCGCGCGGCTCGAGAGGCGGCTCGAGCTCGACATTTCGGGCGAGGCCACATTCATTGTGGCCGAGACCCTGGTGTTCGGTCGCCTGGCGATGGGAGAAAGCCGGATCGACGCAACCTTACGAGACTCATGGCGCGTTCGCCGCGACGGGCGGCTCGTGTTCGCCGACGAGACGCGACTGGAACATGCCGGCGCGACCCTCGATCGCAAGGCGGTCGGGGCAGGCGCGCGCGCCCTGTCGACCATCGTCGCTTCGGCGCCCGATATTGAGGCTCGCCTGCCGGATTTGCGCGCGGCGCTCAAGGGGGCAGGCTCGGACATCGAAAGCGGGGCCAGCGCCTTCGACGGATTGCTCGTCGTCCGTGTTCTTGCCGCCTCGTCCGACCGATTGCGCGCGGCGCTTATCGCGTCCATTGTCGCGCTCGGCGGACGGAAGCCTCGCCTGTGGCCTTGAGCGCAGCCATAAAATCTGCTGGACTGCTAGAATCCATGAGGAGAGGCGAGGGCTATGAATCTGACCCCCCGTGAGAAGGATAAGCTCTTAATCGCGATGGCGGCGATGGTGGCGCGCCGCCGGCTCTAGCGCGGCGTCAAGCTCAACCATCCGGAGGCCATCGCCCTCATCACCGATTTCGTCGTCGAGGGCGCGCGCGATGGGCGCTCGGTGGCCGAGCTCATGGAGGCCGGCGCGCATGTCGTCTCGGCGAATCAGGTGATGGACGGGATCGCCTCGATGATCCACGACATCCAGGTCGAGGCGACCTTTCCGGACGGCACGAAGCTCGTCACCATCCACGGCCCGATTCGCGGCGCGGAGGACAAAGAGATCCCCGGCGAAGTGCTGGCCGAGCCCGGCGAGATCGTGATGAACGTCGGCCGCGAGACGCTCACGCTCGACGTGTCCAATTCCGGCGATCGGCTGATCCAGGTCGGCTCGCAATATCATTTCTTCGAGACCAACCCGGCGCTCAAATTCGATCGCAGCAAGACGAAAGGCTACCGGCTCGACATTGCGGCCGGGACCGCCGTCCGCTTCGAGCCCGGCCAAAGCCGATCCGTGCGCCTCGTCGCCATCGCGGGAAAGCGCGAAGTCTATGGCTTCCGCCAGGAGGTGATGGGGAAGGTGTGAGTATGGGAAGCGTCTTGCCTGCCGCCTTACCGAGCGCTAGAGTAAGGAGAGCTTCTCTTGTAAGGAGGTCCGATGGCCGACAAGATTCTCGCAACGCTGACCAGCAAGGGTCAGATCACGTTGCCGGCCCAACATCGCAAGGCGTGGGGCCTCAAGCCCGGCGACCAGATCGCCTTCGATCCGCCGGGCGGAAAATCGGTTCGCATCGAGCCGCGAAGGAAGCGGAGCATCTTTGAACGACTCGATGAACTGAAGCTCCCTTCGCTTGGCCGGCCTTTGACGCAGAAAGATATCGACGATTCGGTGGCTGAAGCGATGATCGCAAAGGATCGGCGGTCCCGCGGGACATGATGATCGGGCTGGATACGAATGTCCTGCTGCGCTTGGGCGATGACGAGGAACCTCATCAGCGCGACCGCGCGCGAGCGTTGGTTCGTTCGCAAGGCGCGAGCGGCTGTTTCGTGAACACAATCGTTCTTGCCGAGTTCGCATGGACCCTCACGCGTTCTTACAAATTGTCTCGTGGCGACGCAGCCGCGCGGATTGCTGTCATTCTGGAATCGCCTGAATTTGTTGTCGCGAGCCTCGATGAGGCGTCCCGCGCGGTCCAGAGATTCCGCGACGGCCCAGCCGACTTCGCCGACTACTTTCTGTCGGAGATCAACACGTCGGCCGGTTGCGCGACGACAACGACCTTCGATATCGCCGCGCTGAAATCCGGCGAGCCGTTCGCTGCAGTTCCAACCCTGACCGAATTCGACTGAGGTTTACGAAATGCCCTCATCCCGTAACGCCCTTCCCCCGACCTCCCTCCCCCGCGCCCATTACGCCGAAATGTTCGGCCCCACGACCGGCGACCGCATCCGCCTCGCCGACACCGAACTGATCATCGAAGTCGAGAAGGACTTCACCACGTACGGCGAAGAGGTGAAGTTCGGCGGCGGCAAGGTGATCCGCGACGGCATGGGCCAGGCGCAGACCACCAACGCGCGCGGCGCGGTCGACACCGTCATCACCAACGCGGTCATCCTCGACCATTGGGGGATCGTGAAGGCCGACGTCGGTCTCAAGGACGGACTCATTCACAGCATCGGCAAGGCCGGCAACCCCGACATCCAGCCTGGCGTCACCATCATCGTCGGGCCTGGAACGGAAGTGATCGCGGGCGAAGGCAAGATCCTCACCGCCGGCGGCTTCGACACCCACATCCATTTCATCTGCCCGCAGCAGATCGAGGAAGCGCTGATGTCCGGCGTCACCTCGATGCTAGGCGGCGGCACGGGACCCGCGACCGGAACCTTCGCCACCACCTGCACGCCCGGCCCCTGGCACATTCAGCGCATGATCGAGGCCGCTGACGCTTACCCCATGAACCTCGGCTTCGCCGGCAAGGGCAACGCCTCCAAGCCCGCGGCGCTCGTCGAGCAGATCAAGGCCGGCGCCTGCGCGCTCAAACTGCACGAGGACTGGGGCACCACGCCCGCGGCAATCGACTGCTGCCTCAGCGTCGCCGACGACCACGACATCCAGGTCATGATCCACACCGACACGCTCAACGAATCGGGCTTCGTCGAGGACACGATCAAGGCCTTCAAGGGCCGCACCATCCATGCCTTCCACACCGAGGGAGCGGGCGGCGGCCACGCGCCCGACATCATCCGCCTGTGCGGCGAGGCCAACGTGCTGCCGTCCTCGACCAATCCGACGCGGCCGTTCACCCGCAACACCATCGACGAACATCTGGACATGCTGATGGTGTGCCATCATCT
>DATCEJ010000655.1:0-4563 GCA_036510135.1 Roseiarcus sp.
ACGCCGAAACCCCGCTTGCTCCCCGCGTGTCCGGAAAAATTGAGCTCCGTCGTATCCTGGATCGCCAGCACATGACGGCCGCGCCCCGCCTCCGCCGTATGACGGGCCGCCGTGGCGAGCATGACCTCGCGGGTCACCGCCCCATTGTGCAGAAAC
The DNA here is from genome assembly GCA_036510135.1 of Roseiarcus sp. GTDB lineage: Bacteria > Pseudomonadota > Alphaproteobacteria > Rhizobiales > Beijerinckiaceae > Roseiarcus. The sequence goes on from DATCEJ010000655.1 coordinate 157, forward strand.
CGTCCGTAGGCCACATTCCCGGCCCGGTCGCCGCCAAGGCGGCGAAGACAGGCCGTGCGCCTGGCGATGAGCGCCGCCAGAAACTGGGCCCCCTTTTTTGCAGCCGTTCGTCGCCGAACGACCCAAGATCCACCAACCCTTGCAAGATCAGCTCCCGCGAATCACCCCGCCCGCACACCAATGAATCCGACCTTGACAGCCTTGGCCAGAAAAACATGTGTGCATGCCTTAGGTCGGCGACCGCGTCCGCAAATCCGATTCGACGGTCCGCTCTAGAAGCCGAGCGCAGCGCGCGCCGCTCGCCAGCGCGCCTGCAAGGCGGCGATATCCGCGCCGTCCAGAGGCGTGACGCGCTCGAACACGATTGCGCTGACGCCGTTCTCCAGATGGAACACCTCGCCAGTACGGCGGAATTTTGCGCCGATCCCCTGCCCCGTGAGCATTTCGCGCGACGGCACGATAACCGTCTGCTGGTAATCGGGATCGAGGTGCGTCTGGACCGGATCGCCGACAATGATGATGGCGCAATCCTTCAGGGCCGCGCCGGGCGCTCCCTCGACCGTATCGACGTCGGGCATCGTGACATTCAGTTTGCTCCCGCTCGGACTCCGCTCCGGGCGAAGCTGCCACAATTCGCTCATGAGCTGGCCGCTGAACGTATAGCTTGAACCGAGGCCGCAGACCTTGGCGTCGGGCTTCGCGCGCTCATCCACCCAATCCTTCAGGCGCTTGAGTTCGTCGAGGTCGGCGCGCGGCGCGCGAGGCAATCCGGCAATCGGCGCGAGGCCCGAGGAAGTGAGCGCCGCCGCCAGCGGCGAGAGCGTGATCGCGCCAAGCGCGGCGATGCCGAGAAGCGCGGCGCGCGGCGCCCGCGCGAAGATGAGAATCAGCGAAGCCGCGATGGGAACGACAATCGCCGGCGCGATGAGGTCGAGATGGTGGATGTAGGGGGTTTGGATGCGCAGGAACAGCGCGCCCGCGACCGCGGCGGCGCCAAGAGTGAGACGCAGCAGACGCGTGTCGGCCGAGCGCGTCCAAAGGAACATCGCCCCGGCCAGGGCGGCAAGCGCGGGGATAAGCCCGACCCAGTCGCCGAGCTCACGCAGGAACACGTCCGGGGCTTTGCGATAGCCGGCGTAAGTGTTGGCGTACTCATGCGCGCCGAAGTTCGGCGCCCAGTCGACGAGGACCGGGCTTAAGAGCGCGAGCAGTGTCAGGGCGCCGATTGCGGCCGCAATTATCGCGTCACGCCAGCGAAACCGCGCGCCCTTTCTCAGCGCGATCGAACCAACCTCGAGCGCCAGCATGACGACGATTCCTGCTCCGGCGAACGCATACCAGCGCCGAAAGACAAACATCGCGTACACAGTGAGGGCGAGCGCGAGCGCGACGCGCCGCGTCATCGGCTCGACGCGCGCGTTGAGGCCTTGCCGCAACCCGAGCAGGCGGGCAAGGCGTTCGGCGAGCTTGAGCGCGCACACAAAAAGCACGAGACCGCCGACGTCGGGCATGCCCCGCGCGGCGACCGCCATTGCCGCAGGATAAGCGACGAGCACGGCGGCGACGCCTAACGCCAGTTTCGCGGCTTCGTTGCGCGGCGTCAGGCTGAGCTGCAACCTCATCCTGAGGAGCCTGCGAAGCAGGCGTCTCGAAGGGTGGTCATGCGAGCCCACGCGTCCTTCGAGGCCGCTTCGCGGCGCCTCAGGACGAGGCGGTGGGATCGCGCTTGGTCTTTCCGCTGCCCGCGCACAATCGCGCGCCAGGATCGCGAGCGCCAAGGCCGCCGGCGCGGCATAGAGAGCGAGCAGCGCAAACGTATAGATGGCGCGCGACGTCGGCTCGGTCAGCGCCAGCAGGAAGCCCGGGACCAATGCCGGCGCCCAGGAATAGTCTTGCGTGACGGATTGGACGGCCGCGCTGAGGAGCACCGGCCAGGCGCCGGCGTCGGCCAATCGCGCGACCATCATCGCAAGGCCGCGATAGGTCATGAAATCGGCGATCATGAGATCGCGCGAGACCAGCACGAGAGTGGCGGCGTAGGCGGACAGGAGCGCGAGCGTGACGGCGAACAGCGCGATGAGCGGCCATGAAACCTTGGGGCGCGCGCGCGCTGTGCGAGCGAGCCACACGGCGAGCCCAACGCCGAACGTAGCGGAAGCGAAACTCGCGAGGCCCAGCCTCGCGTCGGGACCGACAAGCGCACAGAGAACGACAATTCCCGCAGCAGCGGCGACGGCGCTGGTGAACTTGAACAGCGCCGCGTCGTCCAGCGTGAAAGCCAACGCAAGCGCCGCAAGTCCTGTGACGCCTGTAAAGCCGGCTACGATGATTGCGGGGGCACCGGGGGCAGCGCGATAAAGGAGAAGAGCGATTGACGCCATAAGTGTCAGGCCCGCAAGCGCCACGAAACTTCGTCTGGCGGACCGGGACGGCACGGAGAGGGAGCGTGGGACCACGGCAGTCACGCGCCATAGTCTAACCCGCAACGGTTAAGGATTTTTGGGAGATAGCGCAGGTGCCTTTCGCTGGAACCGCGCTCGTCATTGCGAGCGAAGCGAAGCAATCCAGGGAACGTCGAGCGCCCAGGTTCTCTGGATTGCTTCGTCGCTGCGCTCCTCGCAATGACGGTACTGATACGATTAAACCGCGCCATGCCCTTGCGGCGGCCGCGTGTCAGGCGAGCCTGTTACTTCCCGGCGAGCCGGTCTGCGAACAGCGCAACTGTCTTTGCGTAAATCTCCGCCGAGTTCCATTGCAGGATGGCGGCGAAGTTGGGCTCGCCTTCGTTCCAGCCCGCGCCAGATTGCCAGCCGTGCCCTTTAAGGAAAGCCGCGGTCGAGGCGAGCGCGTCGGCGGAATTGTGGATGAGGTCTGGCGTGCCCGATCCGTCAGGGGTCGTCGCGTACATGAGATAGGCCGAAGGCATGAGCTGCGTCTGGCCAACCTCGCCCGCCCAGGCGCCCCGCAAAGCGTGCGGCTGCGCGACGATCCCCCGGTCAACAAGGGCGATCGCGTCGATAAGCTCGGCGCGGAAACGTTGCGGGCGCCGACAGTCCCAGGCCAGGGTCGCAAGCGCGCTATAGGTGGGGAACGAGCCGATGTCGCCGCCGAAGCCCGTCTCCTGGCCCCAGATCGCCACCAGTACAGGCGCCGGCACGCCGAAGCGCTGCTCGATCTGGGCGAGCGGCGCGGCATAGCGCTTGAGCTCGGCCCTGCCCCGCGCGACCATTCCCGGCGAGACGTGAGCTGCGGCGAAGCTTGCGAAATTATGCCCGAACATGGCGGCGCCGCCGTCGTGCCGCTTGACCTTCGGGTCATAGGTTACGCCGTCGAGCGCCGCATCGACGGCCCGGCGCGACAGGCCGTTCATCACCGCGACTTCCTTGAAGGACGTGAGCCAGGCGCCGAAGCCCTCGCCGCTTTTGCCGCAATCCTCCGCATGAGCGGGCGCGGCAGCGAGCAAAGCCGCCATCGCGACGAACGCCAGAGCTCTCAATGTCTCCCCCCAATCACGCGCGCCCCGTCGCGAAAGCGCGCGATGCGAATCGCCCTTTCACATTCCAGGAACATGCATGACTTCGATGACTTCGATCCAGCTGCCGGGCATCTGGAGATGGGGATGATCCTTGCCGAACAGCTTCGTCGCGGCCTTCTCATCTTCAGCCTGCACGATCGAATAGCCGCCGATCCCGTTCTTGGCGTTAGAAGCGCCTTTGGCGTCGACTCGGCTGGTCTTGCCCAGAGGCGCACCGCCATCGACGATGGACGCCTTATGGTCGCCCATCCATTTCATCCATCCGTCCATGCCTTTCTTCTGCTGCTCGGGAGTGGATTCCTTCATCATCCGTTCAAAGTCGGCCGCATTGGCCATGTACAGGACCATGAACTTTTTCATCTGCAATCCTCCCTGTTGCGAAAAAATATCGGACAGGTCGCGCTTCTACGCGCTTTCCGGCGGGCCGACAACGACGCCAAGCGCGCGAAGCGAATCGCCGCCGCCTCAGGCCTGTGGCGGCTCCGGCCACGGCCTCTCCTCGAACGCCCGAATGGCCTCGAAGGCGCGGGCGATCGCCAGAACGCCAAGGTCGTCAAATCGATGGCCGATGATCTGCAGCCCGATCGGCAGACCTTCGGAATCGTAGCCGCAATTGACCGACGCCGCCGGCTGCTCGGACATATTGAAGGCGACCGTGAAACCGACCTGGGGAAACGGATGCAGCGGGTCGCGGCTGGGCGACGGCCATTCGGCCGGGAAGGCCGTCATCGGCGCCGTCGGCGAGAGCACGCAGTCGAATGGCGCGGTCGCCTCGATCGCCGCCTTGCGCATCGCCGGGATCTGGTCGAAGCCTCGGAACACCTCGACGCCAGAAAACCCCGCCGCGGATTCCGCCCAGTCGCGGATGAACG
>DATCEJ010000656.1:0-3783 GCA_036510135.1 Roseiarcus sp.
AAGGCGCTGCAAGGGATGAAAGCGAAGATGGGCAATTGAGGCCGGCGCTTCTGCGCCGCCATGCTTGCTTAACCATCATTGCGAGCGAAGCGAAGCAATCCAGGAGTCCCGGGATAGGCCCCACGGCCTCTGGATCGCCGCGTCGCTACGCTCCTCGCGACGAATCCGTCCGAACGCGCCTGCTCGCGGCGCCGTTCAGAACCGCTCGCCGGCCATCTCCTCGCTCTTGGCCCATAGCGCGCTCGCCGTCTCCGGGTTGAGCGCGTAAGGTTTGACGCCGGCGCGCTTGGCCGCGTCAGGCTCAATCTCGGCCACATGGCAGTCCTCGCAATAGCGGCCCCCGACTTCGTCGGCCGACGCAACGACGCCTGCCCACACCGACGTCGCCGCGCCCTGCGGGATTGTCTTGAACTTGAAGTCCGGCTCGCCGGCGGCGCGCGTCGCCGCATTGATGCGTTCGATAAGCTGGTTGATCCCCGCCTCGCCAATGTGGCGGGAGAGCTCGGTCTGGATGCCGCCCGGATGGACGGCGGTCGCGCGAATTCCGTTCGCCTTATGGCGTCGATCGAACTCGACGGCGAACAGGATGTTGGCGGTCTTCGATCGTCCGTAGGCCGCCCATGGGTTATACCCCACGCGCTCGAAGTTCGGATCGTCAAGATCGACGTCGGAATAGCGATGGCCGGCGGACGACAGATTGACCAGCCGCGAGCCCGGCTTCATCAGCGATGCAATCCGATTGACGAGCACGAAATGGCCGAGATGGTTGGTCCCGAACTGAGTCTCGAACCCGTCGGCCGTCTTGCCGGATGGCGTCGCCATGACGCCCGCGTTGCAAATCACGAGATCGAAGGCCTTGCCAGTGGCGACAAGCGCGTCGGCGCAGGAGCGGACGCTCGCAAGCGACGCCAGGTCGAGCTGCGCCAGCTCGAGGCCGCCTCCGTTGGCGGCGCCGGCGCGCACCGGCTCGGTCGCCGCTTTCGCTTTGGCTAAATCGCGCGCGGCGCCCACCACTTCGGCGCCATGCGCCACAAGCGCCCGGGCCGTCTCTACGCCGAGACCGGCTGACACGCCGGTCACCAGCACGCGCTTGCCGCTCAGGTTCACGCCCTCGAGCACCTCGTCGGTGGTGGATTCGGCTCCAAACACTTTGGACATTATTGTCTCCAGGGTAATAGGCGAAGGCGGTCGCCTGCTTCGGTACCGCGCCAGCAGAGGATTGCCAGAGCCGTGAAGCAGGAATAAACGGAGGATGCCTCCGTTCGATATACGGAGGGTCCCTCCGTTTAGCAAGAGGACACGCGAAATTTGAGCGCCGACGTCACGAGCGGCTCCCGGCGCGCGGGTGGCGGGAAAGCGCCGGGCGCCGTGGAAACGCTGCGCGGAAGTCGCAAGCCCCGCGCCGACGCCCAGCGCAACCGCGACGGTCTGCTCGAGGCGGCCAAGGCGGCGTTCGCGGAAGTGGGGCCGGAGGTGAGCCTCGACGAGATCGCGCGCCGCGCGCGCGTCGGGATCGGCACGCTTTACCGGCACTTCCCGACCCGCGACGCGATCGTGGAGGCGGTCTATCGCCGCGAGGTTCAGCAGCTCGCCGATGCCGCGCCGCGCCTCGGTGAGACCCTGCCCCCGGCCGAGGCGTTACGCGCCTGGATGGGCGTCTTCATCGACTATATCGCCGCCAAGAAGGTCATCGCCCCGGCTCTTAAATCGTTGGTCGGGGGCGGCTCGGCGCTTTATGCGGACTCGAGCGCGCGGATCAATGGGGCGATCGCGCTCCTCGTCGAACGCGCCCGCGCTAGCGGCGACATCCGTCCCGACGCGGATTCCGCCGATCTCCTGCGCGCCCTGATCGGCTTCGCCTACGTCAATTCGGCGCCGGACTGGGAGGCGAGCGCGCGGCGCCTTATCGATCTTTTGATCGATGGCTTAAGGTCGCAGCGCGGGGACAAGGAACTCCCAGCCATGAACGGCGCGTGACGAAATCAAAACCACGGGGCCGGCAGAGAGACGGCGGCCTCGCGACATTAAGGAGCAAAGGATGGACATCAAGCGAGCGGGTTCAAGCGCCTCGACCAAAGGACCGGCGGATTATTTCACTGGTGTGGTCCGCATCGATCCCCTGTTTCCGGTGACTGCTCCGTCGCGGGGCGCCGGCAATTCGGTCAGTTTCGAGCCTGGCGCGCGCACAGCCTGGCATACGCACCCGCTCGGCCAGGTCCTCATCGTGACTGCCGGGTGCGGCCGGGCGCAGCGCGAGGGCGGCCCAATCGAGGAGATTCGCCCCGGCGACGTCGTCGCCTTCCCGCCCGGCGAGAAACATTGGCATGGCGCCGCCCCCACGACCGCCATGACCCACATCGCCATCCAGGAGTCGCTCGACGGCAAGGCGGTCGAGTGGATGGAGAAGGTCAGCGACGAGCAATACCAGGGCTGAGCCCTGTTTCGCCAGTCTCGCAGGCGCCGCTTTCGATCGCGATGGCGCGTGCCGCCGACTGGACGGGCGAGATAGGCCGACGGGCCAATTCAACACGCCGTTTTCGGAGTGTGATCTGCATCACACCGTCTCACGGGGAGCTATGGTAAACCATGACATCGAATGAACCGCAGCGATGTCTACGAACGGCGGAAAATATGGAGATGCGACGATGTCGCGAAACTTAGCAAATTCAGATTTCTATGACGAAGGCTTGATCGATCACCGGAACGAGAGGCCTTTGGCGGTCGCCTTCGCGACGATTCTAATCGTCTGGGCTCTGGCGTTCGGCCTGGTGTCCGTGTCGGGTCGCCACCATGCGCAGGCGCGCAGTTTTGCGGACGGCTGTGGGGCGGCAATCTCGACCATGGTGAGGTAGGTCGACCCCGGACGGCTAACCGAGCCGTACTCTTGCATCGCCGCGGGCTTTCGAGTAAGAGCCGCCTCGTTGAAAACCGCCCGGCCGTTAAGGGCTGCCGTGGCGGTTTTTTCGCTCGTTCCGACGCGAACGGGGCTCTTGCCCCGGCCAATTCAAAAAGGCGTCAAGCCTTAAGGAGAGCCAAATGCCCAAGTTGAAGACCAAATCAGGCGCGAAAAAGCGCTTCAAAATCACCGGGACCGGCAAGGTCGTCTACGCCCAGGCCGGCAAGCAGCACGGCATGATCAAGCGCACGCCCAAGCAGATCCGTAATCTGCGCGGCACGTCGGTTCTGTTCAAGACCGACGGCGACAAGGTCAAGAAATTCTTCCTGCCGAACGGCTGAACCTTTTTCCCGGAGATTGAACGATGTCACGCGTCAAAAGGGGCGTAACCGCCCATGCCAAACACAAGAAAGTGCTCAAGGCCGCCAAGGGCTTCTTTGGCCGGCGCAAGAACACCATCCGCGCCGCCAAGGCCGCGGTCGACAAGTCGATGCAATACGCCTATCGCGACCGCAAGAACCGCAAGCGTGAGTTCCGCGCTTTGTGGATTCAGCGCATCAATGCGGCGGTGCGCGAGCACGGGCTGACCTACAGCCGCTTTATTTCCGGCCTCGCAACCGCTGGGATCGAAGTGGACCGCAAGGTGCTCTCCGAACTCGCCATCTCCGAGCCCGCGGCATTCGCCGCGATCGTCGAGCAGGCGAAAGGCTCGCTGCCAAAGGCCGCCTGAGTTCTTCACCTTCCCCCTTTGGGGACGGTGGCGCTATAGGGCGTCCGGAAGGACGTCCGTCCATCCGGACCGACTATGACGCCGGATGTGGGAGCCCGGAGGGCCGGGACCCTCCCCCGTCGAAACGGGAAAGGCTGCGGCCTTGCCGGGAGTCCAT
>DATCEJ010000657.1:0-24233 GCA_036510135.1 Roseiarcus sp.
CGCCGTTTGCGCGGCGGTCGAGGCTTTGCGAAGGCAGCGCCACACCGGCGCGCAGATTGGCGCCGAGGCCGGACGAAGCGCAGCTCCTGCCTGCGTTTCCTGTTCAACGCCCTGCGCTTCTTTCGCGGCTTCGGCGTCAGGGTTGAGCGCATCATGACCGACAATGGCTCGAGCTTCCGATCCCGCCGCTACGCCAAGGCCCTGCGCCGGCTCGAGATCAAGCCTCTGCGCACCAGGCCCTACACCCCCAAAACCAACGGCAAGGCCGAGAGATTCGTCCAGACATCCTTGCGCGAGTGGGCCTACGCCCCAGCTTGCAGCGCCTCCGAAGAACGCGCCGCCGAACAGCCCCTCTGGCTGCACCGCGACAACTGGCATCGCCCTCATGGCAGTATCGGCGCCAAGCCGCCAATCAGCAGACGCACGCTAACCGAGGACAACGTGTCGAGGCTCCACAGCTAGGGTAGGCCCGAGTGTGGCGACTCGACTGTCGCGACCTCGATTCGTCCCTTGGGCGCTGCCGCCGCCTCGCTCGCGAGGGAAGTCGGCGCGGTCATCATGAATAGTGTCCGGCCGTCTTCGCCCCCCAGCATGCAGGCGAAGCAATTCTGGCTTGTGGCGACCGTCTCAAGCACCGCACCGCCCTCGCCGATCCGCACACATTCTGGCGTTAACGCGCTTGCAACCCAGACAGCACCGCTTGCATCCAGCGCGATCCCGTCGGGCACGCGCGGCCAAGTCTGCGCAAAAACGCGCCGGCCGCTCAGATTCCCATCCGGCTCGATGGCAAATGCAGTCAAGCAGCCACCGAGGGTCTCCGCGACGATCAACGTCTTGCCGTCCGGCGTGATGACGCAGCCGTTGGGAAAATGCATGCTCTCCGCCGCAACGGAAACCGCGCCGTTGGGGGATATGCGCGCGAGCTTCGCGGTTGGGTGATCCGCGATAACGGCCGCATCGCCCCGCTTGGCCATGTCTTCATGGAGGTCGAAGCCGAAATTGCCGACATAGGCGCCCCCCATCGAATCGACGATCATGTCGTTGCAATGAAAAGACGCGATCTTGCTGAGGTCGGCGTGGACAGAAATCCCGCCATCCGGCGTCCGGCGCAACACCTGACGCTTGACCATCGAGACGACAAGGAGGGAACCGTCCGGCGTCCAACCGATGCCGGAAGGCAGGTCGTCGATCTCGACTTCCACGCGTACGTCGCCCCTCGGGGAAGCTGACTTGACGGCCTTCGCATAGAAGTCGCTGAACCATAGGCGTCCGTCCTTCCAGCGAGGGCCCTCGCCGAAATAGATCCCATCACAAAGCTGGGTTGCGGTTCTGTCCATCTCCTCCCCCAAGTCCTTTTTGGTCTGCGCGGGTCGTTCGCGCTTTTCATCAGTTGGCGACGAATCTCGTGGCGAAGCAAGCGAAACTTATCCGTCAACGCGAGCGTTCGAGGAGCCAATCGGCGACAAGCCTAGATTCCGGCGGACACCACACCCCCGTCTACAACAATCGTTTGTCCCGTGATGTAGCGGCTTGCGTCCGAGGCGAGGAAGACAGCGACCGCGCCGATGTCGACTGGCTCACCCAACCGGCGCAACGGGGTGTTCGCCTGGATACGAGACCCGATCGCTTCGTCCTCCCACAGGCGGCGCGCGAAGTCCGTCTTGATCAGGCCGGGCGCAATCGCGTTCACACGGATTTTGGCGGGACCCCATTCGCTGGCGAGGTTGACGGCGAGATGCGAAACCGCCGCCTTCGAGACGGCATACGCGCCCTGGCCGGCCGCGGCACGAAGCGCGGAAATCGAGGACACGATGATGAAACTTCCGCCGCCCGTCCGAGAGATTTCGGGCAAGGTCATATTGGCCAGTTGCCATGCGCTCCGAACGTTGGTCGACATAACTTTGTCCCACGCTTCATCCGGCAGATCCTTTAATGGTCCGTACACCGGGTTGATGCCGGCATTGGACACGACGCAGTCGATCCGGCCATAAGTCTCCAGCGTTGCATCGACCAGGCGCTGCAATTCATCCTTGCGGCCGGCGTTGCAGGCGACGGCGGTTGCGTCGGCGCCCTCGGCGCGCAGCGTGTCCCGAAGTTCGTTGCAGGCCTCGATCTTCCGCGAAGATATAACGACTTTCCCTCCGGCGCGGGCCATCTCCTCTACAATGCTACGCCCGATTCCGCGCGACGACCCGGTGACGATTACGACGCGGTCCTTCATGCTGAAGAGATCGTAGGTCAAAGCAGTCCTTCCCAGAAAAAAGAGTCTCGCGGGCGTTCAGCGGGCGAGGTCCGAGCTCACGCCCGAGATCCGATCGGCCATCGAGCACGCTCGCGAAAGAAAACGCTGACCGGATGGGACGAGGCCCTGTGTCTATCGAGACACGGCGTTGACTTCACTTCCGGTCTTCTTTCCCATTCGTTCGTCGTGACGTCCGCACATGCGGGCGGGCATCGTCCTTCGTCTTTCTAAGGTACTCCGCAATGATCTGCCCGGCTCGGCTGATGTCGTAAGCAATGGCCAGCGAGGCCGATCGGGAATCCCGGACACGGAGCGCCGCGAGTGTTTGCCGGTGCGGGTGATAGGGACTGCGCACGACCTCGCCGCCGTGGATATCATGCCGGATCGCAAATGCGAGCTGGGGTCCAACGCGCAGCCATAGACTCTCGATCATCTTCAACAGGAGTGGGCGATGCGCGCCGGCGTAAACGCTGAAGTGAAACTTCCTGTTGAAACGCATCGTGCCTTCCGCGTCCCTCGAGTCGAAGGCGTCCTCCATCCGGCCCGCGCATTCACTCGCTTCCTTGATCTGCGCTGCGGTGATGGTCTTGGCCGCTTCCGAAGCGGCGAGTCCTTCGAGAGAGACTCGGATCAGGCAAAGCTCTTCATAGTCGCTTGCCGTCATGATGGGGACCGCGAGATTACGACCCGTCGTGGTCACGACCGCGTTCTCGGCCTCGAGACGCCGCAGCGAATCGCGGATCGGCATCATGCTGGTTCCGAATGAGCGCGCGAACTCGCGAATGACGATTCGCTGACCTGGGACAACCCTCCCCGAAGCGAAAGCATCCCGGATCTGTTCGTATACTCGCTCATGCATCGTCGAGCGATTGATCGGCTCGAAGAGCTCTCTCAGACGTCCGCCGGCTGTCGGAACTTTTGTCGTTCCTTTCGCCCCTTTCTGGCGCACCGATCGCATCAGGACGTCCGCCGTTCCTTCAAGAGCACAACCGAGGCTAGAACAATGCTCCCAAAAATCATTTGACGGACCGCGTCCGGTAGCAGGGACGCGGACAGCAGCGTCGCGATTGCGGTCAACAAGAGGGCTCCCCCCAGCATACCGAAATAATGTCCGCGGCCTCCACCAATCAGCGTTCCTCCGACGACGACGACCGCGATAGACGGCAGGAGGAAAGCGTCCCCCATACCGTTGAAAGCTTGACCGCTGAAGCCGCTGAGCATGATCCCGACCAAACAGGAACAGACAGAACTCACAACATAAGCGCCGATCACGGTCGCCCCCACGGGAACGCCGGCGTACCGCGCGGAGGTCTGATTGCTTCCAACCGCGTACAAGCGTCGGCCAAAGGTCGTGCGGCTTAGGAGCAAGGTCGCGAACACGACAAAGGCAGCCAGGAACCACAATATCGGCGTAAGGCCCGCCAAAGCACCGGTCATTAGCCACCGGAATATGGGTGGTGAGAAGCCGATCGGCGATCCGTTGCTGAAGATCAGGGCGGCGCCTTGCAGCACACCATTCATCGCCAATGTGACGACGATCGGAGACACTCCAAGCACCACGACAATGGCGCCGTTCACGAAGCCAATCAGTACGCCGATGCTGATCACCAGCGGGAGCGCCCAGAACGCGGCCTCGTTCGAGCCCAGCGTCAGGCCCGTGAGAACAACGCCAGCAAGCGTAATCATCCACGGAACCGATAGGTCCAGCCCCCCGCTGAGAATCACCGACCCCTGCCCAAGAGCAAGCACGGCCAGAAAGGAGGTCAATACGAGCAGCGAGTTCAGATACGCGCTGAATTCGAATCGGCTGCCGAATGCAGTCGCCGTAACAATGAGAACGACGGCCAGCGCGAGATAGGACGGAGCCGAAAACCGCAGGGTCTCTTCGTGGGGCCGCAGCCAATCCCGAAAACTTGTAGATTTCGCGATCGGGATGATCGGCTGGGAAGGGTCATACACTCTGAGCGGTCTGCGGTTAAGACTTGCGCCGCGAGCGCGGAGGATTTCGCGGCTGCGTACCCTGTCCCGGAGGAAACGCAACTGGCGGCGCAGCGGCGACTGCTGTGAAATGGAGCTGCCCAGCACGGCGAGGATGAGCAAGATCCCTTCGACGATCGTGCTGTAGTAGGTGGAGATGTTCATGACCAGCAGCACGTTGGTCGTCAGGATAAGGGTGAGGGCCCCGAAAATGCAGCCCACAAGGCCGCCCTTACCCCCGGACAGCGGCGTGCCCCCGAGGACCACCGCCACGAAGATTGGCAGAAGCAGAGGCGGCCCGATCAGGGGGTCCCCTGACCCTGTCTGCGCTGTAAGGAATACGCCTGCGAAGCCGAAGAAGACGCCAGCAAGCACATAAGTGAAAAACTTGACTGCCGACGTATTGATGCCGTTCGCCCTTGCGGCTTCTTCGTCCCCACCGACAGCGAACAGGTTCGTTCCGAAACGTGTTTGACGAATCAGGCCCCAGAACAAGACCGCGCCGACGAGCACGACGAGGGGCATGGGAACGAGATTCGGGATAAGGTCGCCCACGAACATCGAAGAGAATTCAGGAGGAACGGAACCGCCGGGCTCCTTCATGACCAAAAGAGTGACGCCCTGACAGATGAACATCGAGGCCAGCGTCACGACGATCGGTTGAAGCCGCATATAGGCTACAAGCACGCCGTTGAAGGCGCCGATGATCGCTCCGACGCCCATTCCCAACAGCACCCAGACGAATGCGGGAGCCTGGGTATGCTGCATCGAGACGACAAGCGTTACATTCACGAGGGAGATGACCGCCGCAGCGGAAAGGTCGAGACCCTTAACAATGACGACAAGACTCTGTCCCATAGCGGCGAGCGCGATGGTTGCGCAGCTCCCTAGAGTCGAGCTCACATCATAATAGCCAAACGAGCTGCTCATGCTGAGCTGAAGCAGTGTGAAGATCGCCAGGAAGAAGGCGGCCGCCATGATCAGGCCCTGATGGCGACGCAGGATCAGGGGAAGCAGAGTTGGTCTTTCCGGCTTCCCGAGGGCTCCAACGCTCATTCTGCGGGCTCGTAGGCTTTTTCCGACCGCGATCCTGTGCCCAATGCGATGCGCAGAATGCCGTCCTCCGAAGCTTCTTCGCCATCAAGGATGCTCGCGATTCGGCCGCGATAGATCACGGCGACTCGGTCGCAGAGATGCGCGAGCTCCGCGGTGTCCGTCGAATAGAAAAGGATCGCGCCTCCGGCGTCGGCAAATTCATGCATGAGCAGGAAGATCTCCCGCTTGGTTCCAACATCCACGCCGCGAGTTGGATCGAACAGCAGAAGAATTCGGCTCTCCGTCAGCAGCCATTTCGCAAGTACGATTTTCTGCTGATTGCCGCCGCTGAAGGCCGAGCATGGCGTGAAAAGAGCGCGCGACTGAACCTGCACACGTGCGAGAATGCGTGCGACCTCGTCTCGCTCGCGACCGGAATTGATCCAGCCAAAGCGTGACAACCTGTCGAGCACCGGAAGAGAAACATTGTGCTTCCCGCAGAGCTTGAGTGCGAGCCCCTCGGTTTTCCGCTCCTCCGGTACAAGGCTGAGCCCGACCCGGACCGCATCGCGGGGGGAAGCGAGAACAACCGGCCGCCCGTCGACCGCGATATTGCCGGCAGTCGGGGATTCGATGCCGAACAAGGCATGAAAGAGTTCGAGCTGCCCCATGCCCTGTAGACCGCCCAAACCGAAGATCTCGCGGGGTCGGATCTGAAATGTCGCCTCCAGGAGGCGCGGGGAAACTGCGAGCCGTTCAACCGCCAATAGCGCGGGGGCGTCAGGCAAGGGCAAGTGAGTCGGCGCTCTGTGGGGATAGGCGCTGCCAATTGAGCGGCCAACGATTGAACTCATCACGTCGTCGTCGGATACCGTGTCCGTTGCAAAGGTGCCGACATGCTGGCCTCCCCTCAAGATCGAGAGCCGGCTACAGAAGCGGCGCACTTCCGGCATGCGGTGCGTGATGAAGATGATCGTCGCGCCGCTGGCGCGGGATTGCTCGATGCGGCGCTCCAGCCAGTCAACGTCCTTGCCTGAAAGCGCAGAGGTTGGTTCATCGAGCAAAAGGATTGCGGGCTTGCGCGCGATGGCTTTGGCGATTTCGATTTTTTGCCGCAACGGCAGGTCAAGGTCGCGGAAATCGAGCTCCGGATGGATGTCCTGAAGTTCCTGCTCTTCGATGATCTCGGCCACGCGGCGGCGAGACGCTGCGCGGTCTATGAAAATGCCTGCGCGCAGCGGCTCCTCTGGCAGGAGGAGGTTGCGGCCAACCGTCAAATCCGGAATCTGGCTGATCTCTTGAAAGGCCGTGCTGATCCCGAGCGCGCGCGAAGCGCGCGGACTTCCAAATGGCAATATGCGGCCGTCGATCCGGACATCGCCGCTATCCGGGCGAACGAGGCCGCTCAGGACTTTGACGATCGTCGACTTGCCCGCGCCGTTCTCGCCAAGCAATGCGTGGACGTCGCCCTTGTTGACCTCGAAGGAAGCTCCGTCCAGCGCCCGCGTCGCGCCATAATTCTTGGTCAGCCGATCAACTGCAATCGCTATCGGCACGGTGCATCTCCGGACGCAACCGCCTCGTAGGCGGAGGACGAGGGCGGCGCGCTACGCGGCGCGTCCGCCCTGCTAATGTTCGCGTCTATTCTCGCGGCTCGGGCTCGCCGACCAGCGCCGCCTTCAGACCAAGTTCCGGCGTATCGGGACTGAAGATGTTGGCGAACCAGCCAGGAGGCACGAGCGCGGGATCGAAGACGTTGCAGCCATCCTTCATTTCCTGCCAGCTTCCCTCCTTGCAGAGCTTAACGTTTTCGGAGGTCACGGCGAGCGGAGGCATGATCGTTTCATGCGGAACCTTTTCGCCCTTCAGCACCTTCAGCGCGAGCTTGAGCGCAAGACCACCCGACTCGGGAGGATTTTCGAGCGAAATGCCCGGCGCGCCGAGCGGTGAATAGGCCGGGTCGGAACTTTGTACCGCCCCCTTCGGCAGCATCATCACCCGCATGCCGTTCGTTCCTTCACTTCCGCAAGGAATGAACTTGTCCTTTGCGCCGGCTTCAACCTGCATCGCCCAGGCGACCAGGCATCCGCCCTGGCCCCAGATGCCGTCGATGTCCGACCATTTGTGCGTCGCCATAATCTCGGTGAAGTTCTTGCGGATCACCGCCTGCGCCCACATTCCGTTAGTCTCCGCGACCACCTTTATGTCGGGATATTTTTTGAGGACGTCTCGTGCGCCTGCGTTGCGGCCCGTGTCGACAGTCGTTCCCGGCACGCCGGTCACGAAGATGATGTTGCCCTTGCCGTGCAGCGCGTCCGCGACCCATTGCGCCGTGATCGTCGCGGATTTGTACTGATCAGTGTGGACGTTATAGGCGCAGGGTTCGGTCACTTCGGAATCATAAGCGAAGACGACGACGCCCTTGTTACAGGCGTTCTTGATCGCCCCATTCAGCGCAGTTGGAGAGATGGGATAGACGATGATCGCCTTGGCGCCTGCCTGCACCATCGAGTTGATCTGCTGAATCTGGCGCTCCGCCACCGGGCCCGCGACCTGCACGTGAAGGTCGACCTCGTCGGCATAGTACTTGGCCATCGCCGAAAGCATTTGCTGCGCCTCGGCCTGCCAGTCGTTACCGACGTAGCTCATGCTCAGATAGATCTTGAACTTCTCCGCGGCCGCCGCCGGGTGCAGGCCGGCGAAGGCAGACAAAACCAGCGCGGTCGCGCAACTGGTCCATTTGAGACCTTTCATTTTCACTTTCGCTCCTCCCTTTTCAACTCTTGGTAAATTGGCCGAGTCGCCCGTCGCGCTTCCGCTTTCGACAGGTCAGCCCGCATAGCGCGGCTCTGGCAGTCCTTTGACGCCAAGGCCGTATACAGCGAACAAGCCGCCAAGACCCGGATCGCCGGGGTGCAGACTCTTCCCCGGCTGAATAGGATGGGACTTCACATATTCCACCACGCCGACACTCGGCTTTCCCATTGTGGTCACATAGAGGATGTCGAGGTTTGGGCCGCCGAACATCACGCTGGTCAGCGTCGCGACCGGAAATTCGATCGTGCGGTCGACGCGCCCGTCCGGCGCATAGCGGACGATTCGACCGCCCACGATCTGCGCGTTCCAGACATAGCCTTCGGCGTCGACCGTGCCTCCGTCCGGGGCGCCGGGATCGTCCGCAGTCGAGACGAACAGCCGGCGACGAGAAGCGGCGCCCGTCTCGAGATCATAGTCGTAGGCGTAGATCTCGCCGCGGATCGAATCCGCGAAGTAGAAGGTCCGCCCATCAGGCGACCAGCAGGGCGCGTTCGAGACGACGATGTTGCGATCGAGGATGCTGACCTTCCGATCAGGTCCAAGCTGATACACCGAGCCCAGTGGCTCCGATTCCTGCCTGTCCATTGAGCCAGCCACGAAACGGCCGCGACGGTCGACTTTCCCGTCATTCAACCGGATTCGGGATGAACTCGACTCAGGGTCCGCAACGAGCGTGGCCTCGCCTGTCTCAAAATCGAAGAAGTGAAAGCCGTTCGAAAGAGAAAGGACAGCGCCTCCGTTCTCTCGAAGAGCCATGGACCCGATGTCCGCCGGGAGCGGCCAGCCGCGGTGGTTCTTTCCGTCGGCGTCGCAGCGGTGAATGAAGCGATCGAGGCTATCGACCCAGTAAAGCCGCTGCTCCCCGACGTCCCAGAGCGGGCCCTCGCCAAGATTGTTGTTCGCGTCGACGATCATGTCGATCTTGGGCACTCCGCTCCTCCCGAACCGTTTTCGCGAACAGTAAATTCGGGCGCAGCTCGGGTCAAGTGATTAGTGATCACAACATCTCCGACCGTCAGTCGCGGCCTCGAACAGAGCAAAAATCTTTGCTGGGGATCATTCTTTTGACCTGATTCGCAGCATTTTCCCTCGCAAGGAGCGCCCACTCAACAGTTGCGCAGATACGCCCGGTCGCATATCGTAGGCTTGTGATCACAAAAATACGGTTCTGACCATGAACCAGATCAGGCAGGAAACGCACTACAACGGGCGAGAGGTCGCGTGCTACGCGACCCGGCCGCGCGACGTGTACTCGCTACTCGCGAACGCGGTCGCCGCGTTCCCGAAAAAAGCGGCCTTTGTCGACGACCAGCGAAGCATAACCTACGGGGAATTGGAGCGGGATGTCGCCTTGGTCGCGGCCAATCTCGCGGGCGCCGGCGTGGGGAAAGGCGACCGGGTCGGGCTGGTGCTCGGCAACCGGATTGAATTCTCCGAGGCAGTCTTCGCCTGTGCCCGATTGGGCGCAATCGTCGTGCCGATCAACATTCGTCAGACGCTGCCCGAAAATAGCTTTGTGATCCGCCACGCTGGCGTCAAAGCTATTATTCACGAGCCGCAATACGCGGACCGCATTCCTGCCGTAGGGGACGAGACGGGTCTCTCCATGCGGTTCTCGGTCGGCGGGAGCGTCCAGGGATCTCGCGACTACGTTGAGTTAAGGCGGGAAGTCGTCGCTCCGCCTCCGGCGACGGTCGCGGAAGAAGATGCCGTCGCGATCCTTTACACGTCCGGAACGACCGGAGTTCCGAAAGGCGCGATGCTGACGCATCTCGGCGTCATTCATTCGTGCCTCCATATTCGCGATGGCCTGGGACTTGTCGCCGAAGACATCGGTCTTCTCGCGGTTCCCGCCTCCCATGTTACGGGCCTTGTCGCACAGATTTACACGATGGCGCTCGTTCAGGGCACGACCGTGATGGTGGGGAAGTTCAACGCCAAAGACTGTCTCGAAAAAATCGCCGGCATGCGGATGACCCTCACTGTGCTGGTGCCCGCGATGTATAACCTCTTCCTGCTTGAGCCGTCCGTGCGCGAACTCGACTTCTCCAACTGGCGGATCGGCGCGTCCGGGGGAGCGCTGATGCCAGAGGCGACTCTTCAAGCCTTGGCCAAAGCCGTGCCGGGCGTGACGTTTCTCAATTCCTACGGCGCGACGGAGACAACCTCGCCCACCTGCCTCATGCCTTGGGGTGAGCAACCGAATCACCTCGACAGCGTAGGCCGAGTGCTTCCTTGCGGCGCCGTCAAGGTCGTCGACGATGATGGGAGGGAGGTCGCTTTTGGAGCGCTTGGAGAAATATGGATCGCGGGCTCGATGGTTGTCCCAGGATACTGGAACAATGACGAGGCCAATCGGGTATCGTTCGCCGATGGCTACTGGAAGTCCGGTGACATAGGATCCATCGACGCGGAGGGTTACGTCAAGGTCGTCGATCGCAAGAAGGACATGGTCAACCGTGGCGGGTACAAGGTCTACTCCGCCGAGGTCGAAAACGTTCTCTCGCATCACCCGCATGTTCTGGAAGTGGCGATCATTGCCCATCCGGATCCGATACTCGGCGAGCGCACTCACGCCTTCATTTTCGGCAAGGGCGGCCCAATCACTCGCGAGGACATCCGGGACTTCTGCAAGCCACGGCTTGCCGACTATAAGGTTCCGGATTACGTCACGGTTAGCGCGCAGCCGCTTCCACGGAACGCGAACGGCAAGATCGTGAAGCCTGCGTTGCGGGAAGCCTTGAAGGCGGAGCTGTCGGGGGAGCGAGCAGCAAGCTGATGGCCCGTCTTCTGCGCAATTGCCGGGTTACGGACGCGTTCGTGGGAGACGCCGTTGAACTATGAGCAGATCCTCTACGCCGTGCAGGACCGCGTCGCGACCATTACCCTCAACCGGCCGGACCGCCTGAACGCCTGGACCCACAAGATGCAGGGAGAACTGCGAGCGGCATTTGAGGCCGCGCAGCAGGATTCGGAGGTGCGAGCCATCGTTGTAACAGGCGCCGGCCGCGGCTTTTGCGCGGGCGCCGACATGGGCGGAATGGCGAACAACATCGCGTCAAACAAGGTTGTCGAGGAAAGCGATTTCGCCGCCTTCTCGACCGATGATGCGCCGGGGCGGGACTTCGACCAGCCCCTCACCTATCTTCTCAAAATCCCCAAACCCGTCATCGCTGGGATCAACGGTCCGGTGGCCGGGATCGGCCTCTGCTTCGCCCTCTTCGCGGATATCCGGTTCATTGCGTCCGGCGCCAAAGTGACGACCGCTTTTTCGCGCCGAGGGTTGATCGCTGAATATGGCAGTTCGTGGATCCTGCCTCGACTGATCGGCCCGATGAACGCTGCGGACCTACTGCTCAGCGGACGCGTCGTGTCCGCAGAAGAGGCCGCCTCTCTTGGTCTCGCGCGGTTAATCGCCGCCGAAGGATTTCGCGAGTTGGTTCAAGCCTATGCCGCGGACCTGGCCAACAATGTTTCGCCGCGTTCGCTGGCAGTGATCAAGAAGCAGCTCTGGGAGGATCTGTTCTCGACCCTCGCGCAATCCTGCGTGAGAGCTGACCGGGAGATGCTGGCCAGCCTCCGCTCGGACGACTTCCGAGAGGGCGTCGCTCATTTCGTCGAGAAACGACCCGCGCACTTCAAAGGAATTTGATGAGCCATGAAGCTGCTTTGCGAAGGCTGGGCCGACTCACCGCGCGCCGTTCCGAACTTCACGTAGCCGACGCCTATGCAGGCCCCATACGTTCCGCAAATCAGGCTCTATCAAGACTGGCTCCGCGAGCGCCACGGCCTTTCGTTCTCAAGCTACGAGCACTTGTGGCGCTGGTCAGTGACAGACCAAGACAGCTTCTGGCAGAGCATTTGGGACTATGACGGCGTGCGCTCGCCGACGGCGCACACGGCGGTGCTGGCGGACGGCCGAATGCCTGGCGCGACGTGGTTTCCTGGAGCGCAGGTGAACTACGCTAAACAAGTGTTTCGCCATGCCGACGCCGCGGACCGCGCCGGTGTGATGGCTATCATCAGCGAAAACGAGTCCGGGGAGACCACCGAGATCTCGTGGCCCGACTTGCGCCGACGTGTCGCGTCCTTCGCCTTCACGCTGCGGAGTCACGGCGTGATGCGAGGCGATCGGATCGCTGCATGCATGCCCAATATACCCGAGACGATCGTAGCCTTTCTTGCATGCAGCAGCATAGGCGCGATTTGGAGCGTGTGTGCGCCGGATATGGGCGCGCAAGCAATCGTTGATCGGTTCCGACAAATCGACCCGAAGGTCCTGATCGCGGCAGACGGCGTCCTCTATGCCGGCCGACGCATCGATCGCGCGAAAGTGGTCGAGACGATCCGCGCGGCCCTCCCGAATCTCTCTACGTTCGTTCTTTACCGTAGCGGCTTCAGCGCGGAGGAGATTCATCACGACGCAGAACTGGGCCCCGAGATCGCCTCTGCGCAGGAATTCGCGCAGGACTTCGAACCCGAATGGCTGCCATTCGATCATCCCTTGTGGATTGTCTACACCAGCGGCACGACCGGCATGCCGAAGCCGATCGTCCATGGTCATGGCGGCGTGCTGCTTGCCGCCGCCGCGGGTGCAAAAAACACGGACGTTGGCGCGAGCTACGAACCGAACAGCTTCGGCGAGCGCTTTCACTGGTACAGCACCTGCGGCTGGATCATGTGGAACGCTCAAGTTGGCGGACTGCTCGGCGGCGCCACGATCTGCCTCTATGACGGAAGTCCGACTGGGCGTAGAGAAGCGCCCGACTTCGGAACCCTATGGCGTTTCGCGGCCCGTCATCGCGTGACGTATCTTGGGGCAGGCGCCGCCTTCTATGAAGGCTGCGTCAAGAGCGGGCTCGATCTCGACGCGGCAGGCGACCTTTCCCGCGTTCGCGCGCTCGGAACAACCGGTTCGCCGCTCAGCGAGGCTGCACAACTTTGGGGGACGAGCCAGTTCCAGCGGGTCTATGGCCGAGAGGTCTGGTGGATGAACATGTCCGGCGGCACAGATCTCGCTGCCAACTTCGTTGGCGGCAATCGGGAGCTGCCCGTCATCCCTGGACAAATGCAGTGCCGGCAGCTCGGCTCGGCCACGGAGGCCTGGGACGAGAACGGGCGATCGCTGACAGAGGAGGTTGGCGACCTCGTCTGCACGAAGCCCTTGCCTTCCATGCCGCTCTATTTCTGGGGCGATGTCGACAATACGCGCTACCTCGACAGCTACTTCCGCGAGTTCCCCGGCATCTGGCGACATGGCGACTGGATTAGCATTGGGAAGGACGGATCCTGCGTTATTTACGGCCGCAGCGACGCAACGCTCAATCGAAGCGGCCTACGCATGGGAACGAGCGAGATCTATGGTCCCGTTGAATCGCTGCCCGAGATCATGGAGTCGATGGTGATCGACCTCGAATATCTTGGGCGCCCGAGTCACATGGAGCTGTTCGTTGTCCTGCGCGACGGCCTGTCCCTTAACAACGGTCTTGAGGAGCGCATCCGGCAGGCGATTCGCTTGGCGCTTTCGCCGCGCTTCTTGCCCGATCGGATCACCCAGGCGCTCGCGATCCCGCGTACGCTCTCGGGCAAGAAGCAGGAAGTACCGATAAAGAAACTGTTTCTCGGCCGGTCCGCCGAGGACGTCATCAACCGCGCCGCTATGGCCAACCCGGAGTGCCTTGACTGGTATGTTGAGCAGGCGCGTGTCCACGCCCGAGACGCCGCCAAACAAACCGCGGGCGCCAACCCGGCGGGGCGATTAGCGGGACCTCAATCCGCCGTTCGGAACCTGCCGGGGTCGAGCGGATGACCCGTTCCGTCTGTTCGAAGTCAAGAACGCATTTGGTCACAGCCGAGTGCGAACCGCATCGTTATGGGTGAGCGCGCGTCTGCAGGCCGAAAGATCGACTGGCACAGGGGATATCGGAGTTGGAAGAGCCTGAAGCGCAAATCACGTGGCGGGCACGACGGCAGAACTGAACGGAAGCGTAAGCAGCTTAGGCATCTGTGCGACCATCTGGCAGGCCACAAGATAAGCAGCACGAGTCTCGACCCGAATGGGAGGAACAATAGTGGACTTCGAATATTCCAGCAGAACCAAAGCGCTCCTCAAGCGCGTAGACGCTTTCATGGACGAGTGGGTTTACCCGAACGAAGAAAAATTCCACCAGGAAGTCGCAACGGGCGATCGCTGGCAGCCGACCAAGATCATGGAGTCTCTCAAGCTCGAGGCACGCAAGGTTGCGCTCTGGAATCTTTTCTTGCCGGAAAGCGAACTCGGCGCTGGCCTGACCAATCTCGACTATGCCCCTTTGTGCGAGCGGATGGGCCGGGTGGAGTGGTCGCCAGAAGTGTTCAACTGCTCAGCACCTGACACAGGAAATATGGAGGTGCTGGTCCGCTACGGCACGCCACCGCAGAAGAAGGAATGGCTCGAACCGCTGCTGGATGGCCGCATCCGTTCCTGTTTCGCAATGACGGAGCCTGACGTCGCCTCGTCCGACGCCACGAACATCCGCTCGACGATCATCCGTAAAGGTGACGAATACATCATTAACGGCCGCAAGTGGTGGTCTTCAGGCGCCATGGACCCACGCTGCAAGGTCTTTATCTTCATGGGCCAGAGCGACCCGGGCAACGCAGATCGGCACAAGCGCCAGTCGATGATCGTCGTGCCGCGCGAGACGCCGGGGGTCAGCGTGAAGCGCTACCTTCCGGTGTTCGGCTTCGACGATGCGCCGCATGGCCACGCGGAAGTTCTGTTCGAGAACGTCCGCGTGCCGGCCTCCAACATTCTCCTTGGTGAGGGCCGCGGTTTCGAGATCGCGCAGGGGCGTCTTGGACCGGGGCGGATTCATCATTGCATGCGGTTGATTGGCCTTGCGGAGCGGGCGCTTGAAAAGATGTGCCGTCGGACGGCGAGCCGAACCACCTTCGGCAAGCCTGTCAGCGAGAGGACGGTGACCCTCGAACGAATCGCCGAGTCGCGCATCCTCATCGACCAGGCCCGGCTCCTGGTTTTGAACGCTGCCGACCGCATGGACAGGGTGGGCAACAAAGGCGCCGCGCGCGAGATCGCAATGATCAAGGTCGCCGCGCCGAACATGGCCTGCAAGGTTATTGACTGGGCCATTCAGGCTCATGGCGGCGGTGGCGTCACAAGCGACTTCGGCCTTGCCTCAGCCTACGCGAACGCGCGGACGCTTCGTCTTGCCGACGGACCCGACGAGGTCCATCGCAATCAGATCGGCAAGCTCGAACTCCGGCGGCATACGAACTAAGTGCGGTGAGCCGTCATGATCCGCCGAGCAGGCCGGGTCACCTTCGTGACAATCGACCCACCGGTGCTCATTACCTCACCTGTCGAACAAGGCACGACGTTCAACGCCGGGTCTCCCGCGGCTC
The DNA here is from genome assembly GCA_036510135.1 of Roseiarcus sp. Lineage (GTDB taxonomy): Bacteria > Pseudomonadota > Alphaproteobacteria > Rhizobiales > Beijerinckiaceae > Roseiarcus. Next base: position 15,476 of record DATCEJ010000657.1, read on the forward strand.
ACAAGTCTTCGCCTACAAAATTGCGTCGAGTGCGACAAAACAACGAGGGCAAATGGCGCTGAGAAATCCACCTTAAGACGGATCGTCACGCGCGTGAACGACCAGGGACGGTCTCTCATCGGAATGGACGGACCGCCAGCAGAAGCGATCGAGTTCGGCTTTGGTGCGGGGCTGTTCGAAATCTGGACTGATGCTGCGAGACCTCGATCGCACAGGCTCTGACGACGCTGGCGGCGGCCCCATCCGGCTTGGCCCGCCCTCCGGCGGAACGAGGATCAGGTGGTTCACCATCGCCCCACGGCCGGAAGGCGTTCCGCAGGCCGAACTGGAGAAACAGGTCGCCGAAGCGTTCCATTCGATAGGCGCTGCTCACGACAGACCTGACGTCGCGAAGGGCCCTGGCATGCGCCTCACGTCCACCATCGACGTGATCGTTCTGATAAGTGCGGTTAGTCCTCGACGAAGAGGAGACCGTGCTCAAGCCCGGTGACGTCGTGATTCAGCGTGGCACAAACCATGCCTGGATCTGCAAAGGTTCGGAACCTGCGCTGCTGGTCGCCGTGCTGATCGACAAGAACTTCCCCCCTGAAGCGCCGGGTCTTGCGCTCGCGCTTTACAGGTCCTCGCGGTCGAGAACTAAGGGCGCAGTGGCAGCGTGACGCTCCCTTTGAAGCCACTGGGTCAAGGCGCAGGACGCCCTCGGACCGTCGTCAAAACGGAGATCCAAAACGGTTCCCAAAGGAGGTGATCGGAAGATGCGCGTCGAGGTCGATGATGACGTCAAACAGAAAAGATTTATGCGCCTTCAGCGCTTCGGGGAGCATCGGGCCAAATTGCGCCGCATCTTCGATTCGGAAGGCGTCGCAGCCGCACGCGAGGGCGATGGCGGCGTGACTGACCGGCGCGAAATCAACGGCGTCCGCAGAGTCGCCAAAGGATACGGTTTCGCTGGTGTTTTTGATAAGCAAGGATTTGATTGTTGAGGACGATCATGACGTCGGCAGCTTGTGGCGGACATCCTTCTCGCTTCCAGCCATCACGGCCGCCGTGTTCTCGTCACCGGCGCAGGCCAAGGCATCGGAGCGGCCTTCGGACGCCGCGGCGCGACCGTGGCGGTCAGAGTCGTCGCCAACGTCGACAAGGCGAGCTTCATTAAGATCGCCGAACCGTCTCGGACGGCAATAGCCACCGCAAGCGAAGGGGTTTTTTGAACAAAATTGATCCAAAGCGGTCATTCAATTTCGCGACCAACCCGACAACTCCTGCGCCAGGCGTCACCTCCTTTCCGGAGCAAGCCTCGAACTCGTTGTTAGATCCTTGGTAGCGAGGAGTTTTGCGCTTGGAAAATTGGTGGACTCTCTTGATCCCGTCGCTAATTGGCCGCATGCCGTCGGACGCGAATAGAGGGGAGAAACAGGGCGATGCGATACGGCGCAAGCACATTCATTTGGGTTTCACCGTTTTCCAACAAGACTCTTGATCTTGTCGATCGCATAAAAGAGTTCGGGTTCGATCTCATTGAGATCTGCATCGAGGATCCCGCTACGATTGATCCTGCCGCGATCCGTGCGCGGGCGAAGAAGGTAGACCTCGGCGTGACGGTCTGCGGCGCATTCGGTCCGGACCGTGATCTGAGCTCCGAAGACGAATCGGTTCGCAAAGCCGCAGCGTCTTACCTCCGTCGATGTATCGACCTCGCGCAGGACCTCGGCAGCCCGTTTGTGTCGGGGCCAATGTACGCGGCCGTTGGCAATACCCGCCTCCTCCCTGACGATGCACGGCGCGCGCAATGGGACCGATCCGTTTCAGGCCTGAAAGAGGCGGCCTCTTACGCGGCCGAGCGTTCGATCAAGCTCGCGATCGAACCGCTCAACCGATTCGAGACTGATCTCGTCAATACAGTCGACCAGGGGATAAAAATGGTCGACGATATCGGCGCGGAGAATGTTGGTCTTCTGCTCGATACCTTTCACATGAATATCGAAGAGAAGGATATTCCTGCGGCGATCGGGCGTGCTGCTGGCCGCATCGTAGAATTTCACGGCTGCTCAAACGATCGCGGAACACCGGGGGAAGACCATTTGCCGTGGAAAGCGATCGCCGAAGCTTTAAGGGGCGCACGCTATGAAGGGCCGATCGTGATTGAAGCCTTCACGCCGGAAGTCCGTGAAATCGCGAGAGCAGTCTCTATCTGGCGGCCGCTAGCGAAGAGCCAAGATGCTTTGGCGAGGAACGGCCTGAACAACTTGCGCGCCGCGTTCGGGCACTCCTAACAGGAGCGCTCCCTTTCGAACGGAGAGCCGCTTCCGCAATGCAAGCGCTACGGCCACGAGCCGGAGAGAGCGCCCTCCGGCTCGTGATCTCAAACTTTACTTGCCGCCCCAGCGCTGCGGATAGCCGGGGAGGTCCTTGCAGCCGCACATCGCGTAGTGCAACGGCGGCATCTTGTCGTCGACGTATTTGTCGAGGTCGGCCTGGGTGATGACCGGCTGCGGCAGCTTCCAGGTCGGGCCAATCACAGGCTCGCCCTTGAGCACCTTGACCGCCGCGATCACCGGCGAACGCCACTGATAGGTCGGGTAGGTCGGCGCCATCGCTGTTAAGCCCTTCTCCTTCCACTTCTTGAGGAAGTCTTCCTGATCCTCGCCCGTGATGATCGGGTAGGGCTGGCCCGAATCCTCGAAGGCCTCAAGCGCGGCGACTGCCGTCGCCCCAGCGTCCATCCAGATCGCGTCGATCTTGCCGTTCTTGTTGATGTAGTCCTCGACAATCTGCTTTGTTTTGGCGTTGTCGCCGCCCGTGAACTCGGCTCCGACAACATTGACGCCGTTCTCCTTGAAGATGCGGTTGGCGGCGGACCAGCGGGTCTCGAGCACGTCGACCCCGGGCAGGATGCGCAACGCGAGAACCTTGCCGCCCTTGGGCAGCTTCGAGACGATGAAGTTCGCTGTCTGAATGCCCCATCCATAGCCGCCAATCGGATTGACGAAGGTCACCGGGCAAGTCGTGAGCACGCCGCGATCGAAGACGATCACGGGCAGCTTCTTGCACGCCGCTTCGACCGCGGGCGTCAAAGCCGCCGTCGTGTTTGGCGAGACAATCAAGGCGTCGCAATCGCCGCTCTGCACGAAAGCGTTGATGTCGGAAATCTGCTTGTCGTCCTTGCCCTGTGCGTCGGCGGCCTTGAAGGACTTGATGTCATCCTTCAGGACGTCGACCTGCGCCTGCATGTTGATCCAGCCGACGACGCGCCATGGATTGTCGACGCCAGCGTTGGAGAAGCAGATGCGGTATGGGCCGGGCTTCTTGTACTTGGAGGTGTCAACCTCCTTGCCTCCCAGATTCTGCTCCCATGGCTTTCCCTCCGGGCCAGATGGCGTCATCTTCAATAGGTCCTGAGCCGCCTGGAACTCCTTCGGATCGTCGAAATTCTGTGCCGACGCCGCATAAGGCGCCGCTCCCGCGAGCGCTGCGCCGGCGATGGCCGGCGCAATCAACTTGAACAGTCTCATGGCTTCCTCTTTCCTCCCTGTCGCCGAACCCTTCCGGCTTCTACAGCGGGACCTTCGGCCCGCTATCCCGTGCGGCGCCGGCGCCAGGCGCCGAACGCGACCGCAATGATCAGAATGACACCCTGCGCCGTCTCCTTCAGGGGTTGCGGCCACCCTAGCAAGGTCAGCAGTGTGAAAAGCCCCGTCAGGGTTAGAGCGCCCGCAACCGCTCCGACCAATGTGCCGCGCCCGCCCATGAGCTGCACACCGCCGACGACGCAGGCGGCGATCGCCTGCAACTCGAGGCCGCGCCCTACGTCCACCGAGACGCCGCCGAAGCCGCCGAGCAGGATACCGGCTGTCACCGCCGCCAGGGCCGAGATGACGAAGACCGAGATCCGCACCGAAGCAACCTGGACGCCAGCCAGCTGCGCCGCGCGCGCGTTATCGCCTATGGCGAAGACGCGCCTCCCGAACACCGTCCCGTGCAGGCCCCACTGCGCGAGCGCACAGACGACGACGAGCACAACGATGGCGACGGGGAAGATCTTCACGACCGGCACGTCATGAAAGACGAAACGTCCGAACATCCGGAAATTGTCGGGGAGATATCCGCGCGGGGATCCGCCAGACCACATCATCGCAACGCCGTTGACCGACAGCAGCGTGCCAAGCGTAGCAATGATCGATGGTGTGCGGAGAAAAGCGACGACCACGCCATTGATGAGCCCGACGCAGAGCCCAATGGCGTAGAGGGCAGCGATCGCCCACCACGTGTTGCCGGGATCGTTCGCGGTCAGCATTGACCCGCCCACGACCGTCAGCGTCACCAGCGAGCCGACCGAAAGGTCGAAGCCTCCACTGACCAACACGAAGAGCTGCCCCGCCGCGAGAATCGCGAGGGGCGCCGCGCGACGCAGGAAATTCATCGCGCCCGCCGGTTCGAGGTAGTTCGGCTGCAGCAAGCCGATCACGAAGTAGAAGAGAAAAAAGACGACAAGGGCGACATTGATCCGCCGAGCCACGTGGGCAAAAGCTTGTCCTTGCCGGGTTTCCTTCAGCGCGATCGTCATGCGGCGATCTCTCGCGAACGGAATGTGTAGATCGCGACCGCGGCGATGACGATGGCGCCGCGCAGTACAAGCTTGGGATAGGCCGATACGTCGAGCATGTTGAAGGATGCGTCGAGGACTGCGAACAGCAGGACGCCTGCGAGCGTCCCCCAGACGCCGCCCCGCCCGCCCGCGAGCAATGTTCCGCCGATAACCACGACGGCGATCGATTCCAAATCATAGACGCCGTCGCGCCCGACCCACGGCGCGCCGGAACGCAGGCGGCTCGCGAGATAGAGGCCACTCACGCCCGCCGTCAGGCTGCACAGCACATGCGCGCCGATGGTCACGAGATCAGTGCGGATGCCCGCGAGACGCGCGCCTTCGGCATTGCCGCCGACCGCGTAGAGATGCGCCCCGAATTTTGTAGCTCTCAACAGGATCGCCGCGAGGATCGCGAGGACGAAGAGGCCGATCACAGAATAGGGAAGGGGGCCGAGGGCGCCGTAGGCCACCGCCTGAAACTCGATTGGCACAGACCCCGCAAAATTGGTGAAGCTCGCCGACAGCAGACCTTGCAGGATCAGGCCGGAGCCCAGCGTCGCTATGAAGGGGCTGACCTGCAGCCGCGAGACGAGCGCGCCGTTGATGAACCCGACGACCGCCGAGACCGCAAGCACCGCGACCACAGCCACGAACATCATGTCGGGTCTGCCCTGCATGATGAACGAGGCGAGCACCGCGCCGACGCTGATCAGATTGGCGACCGAAAGGTCGATCGATCCCGCAAGGATGACGAAGGTCTGCCCGATCGCCACGATCCCGAGCGCCACCATCCGTTGCAGGAGACCGACCACGCCCTCGACATCGAGCATTCTCGTCTGCCCGGTCGAAATCGCGACGCCGATATAGAGCACGAGAGAGCCAAGAAACAGCAACAGTGGCGCCCTCGGCGCGCGCCTCATCCGGAAGCCAGGGGCGATAACTTCTGCGCTGCTCATGCCGCGCCCAGAGAATCGTGAGCGTCATGGGCGACAGCGATCGCCATCACGTCCTCCTCGGACGCGCCGCCCGGCAGCTCGCCAGCGATATGGCCCTCGCGCATGACGACGATTCGATCGCTGACCCCAACGACCTCAGGAAGGTCGGAGGAAATCATCAAGATCGCGCGACCCCGGTCGGCGAGGTCGCGCATGATCTTGTAGATCGCCGCTTTGGCGGCGACGTCGATTCCCCGCGTCGGCTCGCTGAACACAAGAACTTTTGGATCGCGCGCAAGCCAGCGGGCGACGATGACCTTCTGCTGGTTGCCGCCCGAGAGCCGTCCGGCCTCCTGCTCGAAGCTTGCTGCTCGCACGTCCAGTTGTGTGAGCCGCCGGTCTGTTTCGGCGTTCGACATCGCATCGGCGCCTGGCGCCCGGAATGGGCTTGTGAACGCGCGCTGGATAAGGGTCGCGTTGTCACGCAGCGACTGCTGCATGAGCAGCCCTTCGCGCTTGCGGTCCTCCGACAGGCGTCCGATTCCCGCTTCGATCGCGGAGCGCGGGCTGCGGGGCGTGAGCGCCTTGCCTGCGATCTCCACCGCCCCCTGCTCGAATGGCTCGTCCCCTGCGATGGCGCGCCCAAGCGCGCTTTTGCCTGCGCCTTCGAGTCCCGCGACCCCGACGATCTCGCCCCCACGCACGGTAAGGTCAACGTTGGTCAGATGATCATTGGCGGCTCCCCTTATGACCAGCGCCGGAGCACCCAGGGGATTGGTGGCGCGCGGCGGATAAAAATCGGCAAGGTCGCGGCCGACCATGGCGCGCACGAGCCGGCCGGTTGGCGCTTCGGCGATCGGCGCCGTCATCACCGTTCGCCCGTCCTTGAGCACGGTGACGCGATCCGCAATTGTTTTGATCTCCGGCATTCGATGGGAGACATAGATGATCGAGACGCCTTCCTCGCTCAGGCGCTTGACGAGATCGAGGAGACGCGCGGCGTCGTCGCGATCGAGCGAGGCGGTCGGCTCGTCCATCACGAGAATGCGGGCGTCGATGGCGAGAGCCTTTGCGATTTCGACCAATTGTTGCTGGGCGATCGACAGATCGCCCGCGCCGGTCTCCGCGGGGATCGACGAACCGAGCCGTGCGAGCAAACGCCTTGCGTCGTCGCGCATCTTGCGCCGATCAAGCATGCCGTAGTGCGTCGGTTCGATGCCGAGAAAGATGTTCTCGGCGACGCTCCGGTGCGGCAGGAGACTCAGCTCCTGATGGATAATGCTGATGCCGGCGCGGCGCGATGCGACGGGATGAGAAAATTCGACCTCTTGGCCATCGAGAAGAATGCGGCCGCGATCGGGCCGATAGGCGCCGCCAAGGATTTTGATCAGCGTCGACTTTCCCGCGCCATTCTCGCCGCAAAGCGCATGGACCTCGCCACGCGCGCAGCCGAAGGTCACGTCGTCCAGCGCCCGCACGCCGGGGAAGGTCTTGCTGATGTTCAGCATCTCGAGGGCGAACGGCGCGCGCTCCACCAGAAGTCTCCCGTTCCTGCCGCGGCGCTATTCCGCCGCCTGACGCGCGGACGCGAGCCTACGGGCGCGGGGGTCGCGATGCATCTTGCCATCCTTCATAATCATCGCGAAGCGACCGGGCCCGACAAGGATTGAAGGATCGGCGAGCGGATTGCCGTCGACCAGGAGAAGATCGGCGAGCGCCCCGGCCTTCACGACGCCGAGCTCGCCTTTATGACCCATCAATTCGCCCCCGACCGCTGTTGCGCAGCGCAGCGCCTCCGCCGGGGTGTAGCCGAAGAACTTGACGAAGTGCCCGATATCGCGGGCGTTCTGGCCCATCGGCGTAATCTTGAACCCATAGTCGCCCCCGATCACCACCTTGATCCCGCGCTTCCTCATCTGCTCGTAGGTGCGGCAGGTCGCTTCGAGCTTGCGCGGCAGGTGCATCGACTCGACGACGTCGCGCGTCATGCCGACCACGTCGCCCTCGTAGACCGCGTTGTGGACGAGACCGAATGCGGGGCCGACGATCACGCGGTCCTTCGCCGCCTCGAGCATATCGAGCGCTTCTTCATCGGCGAAGTCGCAATGATAGACGCAATCGACATGATTGCGAACGGCCCGCTTGACCGACGCCGCCGCGCGCGCATGACAGGCGACGCGCTTGTTCCACTCATGGGCGACCTCGACTGCGGTCGCCACTTCGGTCTCGCTCATTGAAGTGATCTCGGCGCGCGCATTGGACACGAACTCATCGCCGGAAATGTTGATTTTGACGTTATCGACCCCCTCGCGACAACACAGCCGAACCGCGCGTCTGATCTCGTCGGGCCCGTCGGCGATCATGCCGAAGCTTTCGGCGTGCATATGCTGCTTGCGTTCATCGCCGAGGCCGCCGGTCACCGTGATTTCCGGCCCGGCGGCGCGATAGCGCGGTCCGGCGAGATAGCCGTCTTCGATTTCCTGCCGCACGACGACGTCGAGACGCAGCTTCGCGGATGCCGCCGAGTAACAGGATGTGAATCCGTGATTGAGAATCAGCGTCGCATTGCGGCAGGTACGAAGGAGGTGCTCCTCCGGCGGAATTTCGCCAAGATCCTGATTGCGGGCCGGGCCGACGAAGGAAAGATGGCAATGCCCTTCGACCAGGCCGGGCATCAACGTCATACCCGATCCATCGATGGTTTCGGCTGCCGATTCGGGGCTGATCTGAGTGCGACCGCGCGCGACCTTCGTGATGCGATTGCCGACAACAAGCGCTTCGCCAGGGTAACGCTCGTCAGCCTCGCCGTCCCAGATCTCAACGTTCCGAAACAAATACGCCGTCATCGACGCTCCTCCCATATTCGCTCATTCTAGTTTGTCTGACAGGTTAGCTGTTTGGATAACGCATTGGTACTGCCAATTTTTTGACGCTAGCTGTGGAGCCTCGACACGTTGTCCTCGGTTAGTGTGCGTCTGCTGATTGGCGGCTTGGCGCCGATACTGCCATGAGGGCGATGCCAGTTGTCGCGGTGCAGCCAGATGGGCAGTTCGGCGGCGCGTTCTTCGGAGGTGCTGTAGGCTCGGGCGTAGGCCCACTCGCGCAGGCTTGTCTGGACGAATCTCTCAGCCTTGCCGTTGGTTTTGGGGGTGTAGGGCCTGGTGCGCAGAGGCTTGATCTCGAGCCGGCGCAGGGCCTTGGCGTGGCGGCGGGATCGGAAGCTCGAGCCATCCGC